>JAUYFZ010000191.1 GCA_030689585.1 Rhodocyclaceae bacterium
CCCAAACAGGGCGCAGCTTTTCGATGTCTTCCTCACTCCAGCCGGAGCCTTGCATCCGCAACCAAACTTCAACCAAGCCCTGAAAAACCGACGGCGGCATACCCAGAACCAAATCGGCATTGATCAAAACTCCATCGGGGTGAAGGCGTTGCGCGATTTGTCCGAAAAAGTGGCTCCGCTCTTCCGCTTGCTTTAAGAACTGAGAGACCAACAGGCAAGTCGCCGCATCGAATAGGTCAGATGCGGGCAGCGAATCGAGATAACCTTCATGGAACGTGCAACGTGGGGTGTTCTTCGGCTTTTCGGCGACAAACATCCAGCATCGCAGGTGCAGGCTCGACAGCAGTGAATTGCCATTGCGGAAAGGCTTGCGCCAGAGCGATCATTTCCGTTCCAGTTCCTGCACCAACGCACAGGATCCGTGCATCAGATGGAAGCTCGGAGAGAATCAGGCGCATTAGCGAAAAGAGTGCTTCCCGCTCCGATGCCCAACGAGCGTTTTGTTTGTCGTATTTGGCAGTATGTTCCTGGTCAAAAATTACAGATGGGTTTTTCATAGGATATTTTTTAGGTGTGTAATGTAAGAATGCGTGGTTGGCTATCCAAGCCAGTGTAAAGTTCTATGAACATACATTGTATCTACACGGCTGATCAGGAAGCGGCATGCTCACTGACCGGACGGCGGCGCAGGCTTGTTAGGCTGAGTGCTGGCGGGACATAGGCGGCCGCGTCGGGCGTTCCGATGTCGGTTCCGGGAGGAACTATCTGGTCGATTTTATCCAGGACTTCATCAGTTAGAACGACCTCGACACCCGCCAGCAGATCGTCAAGCTGTTCCATGGTGCGCGGCCCGAGAATCGCCGAGGTCACACCGGGGTGAGCCACCGCGAAAGCCATCGCCAAATGAGTCAGTGAAAGTCCGGCCTGCTCCGCCACGAGGATAAGTTGCTCGATTGCGTCTAGCCGGGTTCCGTCGCTCATTTGTTTGCCGAAGTACTTGACGCGCAAGCTGTCTGGCAGTGGCTGACCCTTGCGGTAACGGCCGGTGAGCATCCCCTTCGCCAGCGGACTCCATACCATCACGCCCATCCCGTAGCGCTGGCAAACAGGCAGCACCTCACGCTCGATGCCGCGGCTCAGGATCGAATAGGACGGCTGCTCGGTGCGGAAACGCGCCAGCCCACACCGCTCTGCGACCCATTGCGCTTCCACGATTTCGGATGCCGGAAAAGTTGACGAGCCAATCGCCCGCACCTTGCCCGCCCGCATCAGGTCGGTGAGGGCTGAGAGAGTCTCCTCAATATCGGTATCCGGTGAAGGCCGGTGAATCAGGTAGAGATCAATGTGGTCGGTCTGTAAGCGGCGCAACGAAGCTTCCACTTCGCGGATTAGCTAACGCCGCGAATTGCCCTGCTGGTTCGGATCGTCGCCCATCGGGTGGTGTGCCTTAGTGGCGAGAACGATGTTGTCACGCCGGCCTTTCAAAGCTTTCCCGACGATCTCCTCGGATTCGCCCCGGCTATACGCATCCGCCGTGTCGATGAAGTTTATTCCTGCATCCAAAGCCTTGTGGATGATCCGGATCGAGTCGTCGTGGTCGGAATTGCCTATGGAACCAAACATCATCGCCCCTAGGCAATCATAAGTATCTACACATCTTTGATTAGTTCTTGTAAAACAAATAGTTAGCATATTTGACGAAAAGTGGCAATTTCATAAAAATCAAATGGTTGCAAAACTTGTGTAGATACTCATGCCTAGGCAATAGGGGCTGACCTTGATTCCGGTTCTTCCAAGTGTGCGGTACTTCATGCTGTTCTCCTTCTTTGTATCGACATGTGGTCAAGGCCGCTTCGCTGTGGAACATTAAAACTAAGCGGAACCACATTCCTAATTACAACGAAACACCGTTCCGTTTATATTACCCAGATATGGAGCAAGTAGCCCGTATGGAATGCAATGGAATACGGGAAATCCGGCATTACGCAAAGCTCCATACGGGCTACTCGCTTTAACATTCACACCTGCTAGTCTCAGATTGAGTGGCAGTATTTATAGCATCCTCTATCGGTTCTGTTGGAAGCTGCAAAATATTCCACGCAGAAATTCCACCATACAATTCTTTGACGCTTAAACCTGCCTCAAGTAAAGGAACTGCGGATTTCACTGCCAAGCTACACCATGTATCCCAGCAGTAGAGAATAATTTCCCTGTCTTTAGGGAGTTCATTTATTCGATGAGAGATTTCTGCCTGGGGGATTAGAACGGCACCCTTGATTTTCTCCTTCAATAAATTTGGGGGGCCATTGCGAACATCTACCACATAGACCTCTTCTGGTCGATCTTTAAGAGCCTTTATTGTGTCCATCGGACTATAAGTTGCCTCAAGTCTTAATTTGAAGTAATCAATTGCACTCATGATGTTTCCTTAAATAATGTTATGTAAATCGCCTAACGTAAAGCTAAGTGGTACACCTTTCACGGAAGATAAGTGAAGCCACAGAAGCTGAAAAATAACAAACCTTCAAAACTGCGATGAAAAGGCGCATCCCTTTGAGCGTAATGTTAGCAAGTAGCCGCCTTTCCCGCATTCCGTGGCTGTACGCGTCAGCCGTGTCGATGAAATTGATCCCGAAATCCCGCGACTTGCGGATCATGCGAATACATTCGTCCCGATCCGGATTGCCCCCTTTGCCGAACATCATTGCGCCAAGACAATAAGGGCTGACCTTGATGCCTGTGCGTCCGAGCGTGCGATACCTCATGATTTGCTCCTTATGCATTGAAAGGGAAATTGCCGCCCTGGGAAATGCCGACGGCCCTTACTGGCCCAACCCTGACTCACGCCGGGTCACTTCGCAAATTGCACTCCAGTCGGCCGATTCGAGACCACTCGAAATTGCCGCCAGCATCTTGCGCTCGATGATCCGGCCGATTTCCAATGCGACACCTGCTTCGCCGGCGCTGGCAAGCATCAGCCGTACGTCCTTCAAACCGGCGCTCATGGCAAAACCTGCTTCTGCATTGAAATCCCGTATGCGGGCCTTTTCCGCATACATCTTCATGGCCGGATGGGCAATAATCATCTGGAAGAACTGCTGCAGATGGTTGAGGTCAACGCCCGACTTCTCGCCAAACGCGTAGGTTTCGCCGATTATCTCGATGATGGAAATGCCGGCATAGTTGATGCAAAGTTTCATGCTGTTGGCAATTGATGGTCTCTCTGAGATTACGATAACCATCTTGGCGTAGCTTTCGCAGACTGGCTTGGCCAAGGTGATTGCGCCCGCCTCGCCGGCAAGATAGGTCTCTAGCTGAACAGTTGCCGCAGCGTCCGGTCGCCCGATGACAGGGCCGGAAACATAGTGCGTTCCGTGCTCCCGGTGGCGCTTGGCGAGGGCGTCGGCACAGTTGGGCGATATCGTGGTAACACACAGGTGGACAGCCCACGGCTTCATGGCATCGAGAATGCCGCCCTCGCCACCAACCATATCCAGAATCGACTGATCGTCCATGAGGCTGGTGATAACGAGATCGGCGTCGATCACTGCGTCACGAGCAGACGCCGCCCGTTTGGCTCCCATGGTCACGAGCAGATCCGCCTTGGCGCCGGTACGATTCCACACCGTCAGATCGTATCCTGCCTTCTGGATACAACTGGCCATCCCCGAGCCCATATTGCCTAGTCCGATAAATGCTATTTTCATAAAGAGATCTCCACGTCTTGGTTGTGTAAGTGTTCCCGTCGATACCTAATCGATATGACCGGTCTGCAGCCGCTTGAGCGAGTCTTCCACGGCCTGGGTGATCCAGCGCCGCGAACCGCTTCGCCGACGATCTCTTCCGACTCCCCACGGCTGTAGGCATCAGCCGTGTCGATGAAGGCGCGGGCGATGCTGTGGGTATTGGGCCTCGGTTCGGTCATCGCCCGCCCCACCACACCCAGACAAAGCCTGCCGCGAGTACCGCCTCTACGATGACCGAGCGGAAGATGCCAGCGCTGACTCGTCGAGCCCGGAACTCGAAGAGCCCAAGACACGCGAGCAGCGCAATCGCTCCGCCCGTGACCAGACACGCCGCCGAGCGGAGATCCGAGGGGGCAGCCGCTCGTCCGAGGAAGAAGCGGGGAGTCGCTATTTTTGCGAAAGCTTGTTTTGGGCATCCCAGCCCAAGCAAGCGGCAAAAATCACGCGACCGCTAATGCCTGCGGCGCCCCAGCCGTCCTGAGTCTCTCGTTCGCCACCCAACGAGGGGTGGCTCA
>JAUYFZ010000205.1 GCA_030689585.1 Rhodocyclaceae bacterium
CAAACGGGCATAGATGGGCGCATTTCAGTCATTTCCTCGACAAGGAGCTGGCGTTGCTGACGGCGCAACTTATGTAAGTCATCGATCATTAGTAGTCGGTACTTTGCCACTGGTTTGCCGTCTTTTAGGAATTTGACCCCCTGTAACCAGATCAAGCCCTCAAATCGCACGCTGGAAGGTAATATGCCATTTTGTGATGCCGGAACCGCATCGAGGTGCGCATAAACACTACGCTCGGTTTGTTCAGCCCATGTTATCAAATCTGCGACGTTGTTCTGCAAGGGGATCATCTTCAAGTCTTGACAGGTTTCGTCGTACTCAAGGTGTATTTCATTCAGTTGGTCTAGGGAACTCATGCCGAACAAGGTTGCGAAACTGCGCAATGCACGCAATACGATTCGACAGTTCAGAAGAGCACGGAAAAGCCCCTCGTCAGGGTAGGTCGCTCCCGCTGGTAGATCCGCATAACCAGAGGCGCATGACAGTAACACACCAAGCATCTGAGGACCTTCAACCTCATCGATAATATTCCGCTCCACGAGGCGCTGGTAGGCATCAGCCATTGCCTCGGATTTCTTCGCATGCCAGAAACTGCGCAATGCTGCCGGCGTAAACACTCTCAGTAGAGTTGTCTTGCCTCCGCCCGGTGGACTTCGAAAGACATGCAGGCCATGGTCGAAAACTTCTTCTGGTAGCCGTTCCAGAATTTTTGGTGAGAATAGTCGAACGAACTCATGATCGGATGCTGTCCGCTCTGACGTGCGTTCGAGAAAAGGGTTGGAGCGATAAATCATCAGGATTCCAGATGCCTGCTGACTCGAGGAAATAAGCCTTTAAAGTGATAATTATCTGATCCCAAGAGCAAGTATATGGAGTTGTTTGGCGTATTGTGCGAAAGTACTAGCGGCAAAGCGCAAGCAGCGAATCCACGGCGCACATCTGATGTTCCACCGACTTTGGTGTGTTTGTCGCTAGCGCAATTGTCATAATAATCAGGATGATCAAGTAAGGCGACCAAAGCTGTATCCGTGTTGCAGGTGATAGCTGTTTCCGGTTCTAGGACGTTGATCACTCGAACCTGGAGCGGCTTGTGTCCGGCCTCCGCAGTAAACCGCTCCGCCCAATATTCGATATGATTAATCGACTGGCGGGTTGCAGTGTAGAGCACCAGGAAAACCTCATAGTGAGACGGGTCGACAAGATCGCCCTGCGCCAATCGTGCGTAAATTTTTGGAATTTTCCCTTTAAAACACTTCGCATTGACATCAAACCGGATGTAGGTATTGCCGCTCCCTGAAAAATCATCTAGCAGCCAGATTAAGTTGAAACGCTGGTTCTCCGACGGGAGGTTCGCTGCCTTCAACGCGTTTCCGAGTTCCTTCAGCATATCGGCGGCTTTCGTCTCGCCGAGTTCATAGGCTTGCCAAATCTGCTCATTGCTAATCTCACCTTTCGCAGCGCGCCGTAGCTCGTTCGTCCGCGCCCCATCGCTTAAACCCAGATAAAGCGATTTCAGCCTCAACTCGGTGAAACGTGGGCGGCAGGCAATTTTGGCTACCAGATGTGGGTCAATAGCGCTTTCGTCAGCAACCAATCGCATCCGTTCCTGAACAATCAGGTCAGGATACGTCGATTGAACTAAGTGCGAAAATTCAGTATCGGAAATGAATATCAGCTTAGAGGCGACGAATTGAAATGCCACGTCTCTGTCTGCCTCATCGAACTGACGCAACCAAATTGCAAGGCTTTCTATAAAACGTCGCCCCGGTTCGAAACGCTGATAATGGTCGTACTTATGCTCGGCCAGCAACTGCAGGTTGGGGACATAACGTTGAACGTCCTCATCCTGCCACTTCATGACACAAGCCAAAATCTGTGCTGCGTTTTGGTCTTTCATCGCATTCTCATGAATTGCTGTTGCCAATTACACATTCATATTCTCATCAAACCGAATATGGAACCGTCCGTCTTTAAGTATTTGAATACGATCGAGGTACCACAACGTCGCATCGACATATCTCTTGTGCGACGGGGCCAATTTCCAGCCACGATCAAGACGGCGCGAGGGGAGGTCGACACTCAATGAGTAGCGGTGATCAAGCAAAGCTGCATCATTTCCAGGCCAGGCACCTTGATCACCTAAGGTCAACACCTCCTCGGGCAGAAGTCCAAACTGCTGAATAAGGTGCACGACCAGCCTAGACTTGCTCACTCCGTCGGCGAGAACATCGACTGAATGCTTACTGCGGACCATGTGAGCAACATCCAAACCGGCTTGCAGCAGCGCATCGGCCATCACATACCACATTCGCTCAGTATCGGTGCCTTCGACAAAACGCACACTGATCTGATATGGCAGATTGCATTTTATGCGAACAATAGGCACGCCTATAGTTCGCAAGCGATTCATAATGCGTAGAACGTGAAACAGGAATTCGCTAGTTGCATCCTCTGGCTCAGCGGTTGTGGCACAGTCAGAAATCCACCCGCCGTTGTAGAGTCCTAGGTGTACTTTTTTCCACACTTGTTCAGGTAAACCTTCGCGTAATCTGTCACGCATCGAGCCGCCACGACCCGACGCAACCGCCATCACGATGTTTGCGTCTGACAAACGGATGATCTGATTCAACACAGCTTGCGGCGGGACAGTATCTTTCAGTTGAGGCGGACATAACGTTCCATCGTAATCGAATACAATCGCGCGAAATACTTGTTCCTCAATCGCAGCTCGAAACGAGTCCAAGGCGCGTGTCATGCTGCCAAATCTTCCTATTGAAGGCCAGCGAGCTCCGAGGACATCAAACTTGGTTCGTTCCGCATGATCTGGAACAACTTTCGGTGGTGCGACATAGGATGAGATATCCAGATAATATAGATCGCGTCCAAACTGGGGTACTTGTGGACAACCCGGATCACTTCCCGAATAACGGGCAATGCTTGCGACTAATCTCATCTCGGCTACTAGGCCCGCGATGAGATCAGAGGGTGTAACACCAGCAAGACGCATGGTCACGGTGGGGACATGTTCTGGAATTAGTTCCAGCATTTTCGACCACAGGGTATCTAGCGAAGGATCAACGAGCGCTAGGATGGCACAATCGGCGGTTCTATCGGCAAGCCAGAGGTGCCGCCCGTGGGCAAATGATCGAATGTCCGCGAGTTGACAATAAAGAAGTGCTGACTCTGAAAGCTTTGATTCCAGATCAGCGGCAATCGCTCGTAGCCCAGGCGAATAGGTGATGATCAGTCCGCGCCGTTCTACTGTCTGCCTAGTAAATGAATCGATATCCTCCAACCAAGAAGAAATCGTCTGCTCCTTAAGACGTAGCTGTTGAAAATCATCAGACAAGTTTTTCGTCGATCGATCGAGCTCAGCATATGCCCGTGCAACAAGCACTGCGTCCATCAACAAGCTGTTGGTTGCAAGATAACCGTCTTTCCCCACCAGCTCAAAAACATTCACATCGATATCGGTTAGTTCCGCGACAGTTTTCATCAGTGGGCTGTCGGAGCAATTGGTGAGTAGATGGATGGCACGTGCGCTGTGGTGACGCGCCCGTTTAAGTGCCTCAATGATGTCGGGGTTCTTCCCCTCGGCCGACACTAGAAATACTGGGCTCGATAAAGCCAAAGTCGGATTGCAGATAACTTCGAGCGGTGTCGACGGTCGGGATATGCATCCCGTATAGGTCTCGTGGAGATTGCATAGAAGCGAGGCCACAGTAAATGATCCACCAGATCCGATACCGATCAAGCTCGAATCGCTAGCACCCAGTATGGCATTCTTCAGCCCACTAACATCTGCTTTCAGTGCCGACTTGTAGGTTTCCTCAAGCCGTAACAGTTCGGTATCGTAATGATTCATTGAAAATGTATTTTGTGGTGCTGTCATTGCTCGTTTCACGCTGCAATGATTGTTTCTGCGGCCAGAACACGACTGCGATTACCATGATGCCGAGTTGATACGACGTTACGGTCTGTCGCGCTTGATGCCTCCCTGATATCTGCGCGCACCTCCATAAGAAGATTACCGAGCATGTTTTTTCCTTTGCCATTCACCTCACCCCAAGTTCGGTTGACTGAGTTGTCGACGGTGGCCGCTTCTACCAGACGCGCTTCATCGGTGGAGAGTAACAATTCACGTAAGTCATCGTGCTGAGTGAACTTGGCACGAAGCACCTGTTTCATGCGATCAAATTTTATTTTTGACCAATCCGAGCAAATATCCCACGAATACAACCCGTGCGCTGCCATTGCCAGCAAAGCTGGAGATGGTGCTCCCAACAACCATTCGCGTACGCTGTTTTTACGCGGCTTCCCGGCCTGATATGCATGTTCAGCCGTCGGATAATAAATTCCTTCGAATTCTATTTCCCGCTTGTACAAATTGCTAAATACGCCATATGGTTTTTCATTTGCTCGATAAAAGTGAATTTCGTTCATGTATTTGTTTCGTCAATAAGTGGAATGGTGTGGTGTTAGCGCAAAGTAGTAATATCCGCTTTCTCCAAAATCGCTGACACCAGTGACAAAGCTACCAACGTCTTCAGTATATTGGCATCGAGGCTAAGTGCGACACGATCTAGCAGATCGAATATCAAATTTCATCGATTACGCTAAGAAATTCGCGCTCCCATTGCATTGCCCAATCTGGAGAGAAGTTTGCGTATTGCTCGACAAATCTATTGCGCGCTTCCTGCACCTCTGGTTTCATCCACCAGCCATCAATATCATTGCCAAGACTGGAAACAAATCCTGCCGC
>JAUYFZ010000215.1 GCA_030689585.1 Rhodocyclaceae bacterium
CAGACGTTCAATGCCCCGGATGCGGATGACGTCGGTGCCGGCGCCGGAAATCCGCGCGCCCATCGCAACCAGGCAGTTGGCGAGATCGACCACTTCCGGTTCGCGGGCGGCATTTTCGATCACCGTGTCTCCGTCGGCCAGACAGGCGGCCATCATCAGGTTTTCTGTGCCGGTGACGGTGACCATGTCGGTAAATAACCGTGCGCCTTTTAATCGAGTGGATTTTGCATGGATGTAGCCATGTTCGACAGAGAGCGTGGCTCCCATGGCCGTCAATCCTTTGAGATGCTGATCGACAGGCCGTGCGCCAATCGCACACCCCCCCGGCAGACTGACTTTTGCTTCCCCTGCGCGGGCGACCAGCGGCCCCAACACGAGGATGGAGGCCCGCATCGTTTTAACCAGTTCGTAGGGGGCGACGGGGTTGGAAAGCCCTGATGCGTCGAGCATGACCGACTGGGTGGCGATATCACGTTCTATCCGAACGCCCATCTGTGCCAGAAGTTTTAACAACGTGCCGATGTCGTTAAGATTGGGAACGTTGGTGAAGGTGACCGGTTCAGAGGTCAGAAGTGCAGCGGTTAGAAGAGGCAGTGCGGCATTTTTTGCGCCGGAAATCGCCACGGTGCCCAAGAGGGGGCGACCGCCTTCGATGAGTAATTTATCCACCGACTAAACTCCCTTCGCCCCTTGCGGGAGTTGGGGAGAGGGAGAGGGTTGAGGAATGAGATCAACGACACCATAAAGCTGCGCCAGAGTTCGCATGGCTTCCGGTAGGTGGCGAATGGTCAGTTTTTTAGGGGCGGTGCGACACCAGTCAAACAGAATGGCCAGTGAGGCGGAATCCACGTCGGTGACCTGAGAGAGATCTACCGTGACGGCCCCTGCATCAATCAAGGCGTTACCCGCAGAGATCAACTGGTTGGCACGGGCGATGGTCATCGGCCCGATCACCTGCATTTGATCGCCGCTGGATTGAATCATTTCTTGGCAACTTGGGTATTTTTAGTGCGTAGCGAGGCAATCAGCCCTGCAATGCCGCCTGCACTGATTTCTTGAGAAAAGGAATTGCGGTAGTTGGTGACTAGGCTGATTCCTGCGACGTAAATGTCAAAAACTTTCCATTCTCCATCCTCTTGTTTTTCGAGTTCGTAATCGAGTTGAATCGGTTTGGAGCCAGATTGTCGGACTTCTGTGCGTACGATCACTTCTGTTTCTGTTGGATGCATCTTGAATGGCTTGAAATAAGGTGTCTGATTGCGATATTCCGTCAGCGATTTAGCATAGGTGCGAACAAGTAACGTGCGAAATTCGTCAACGAGTATTTTGCGTTGATCAGCGGTGGTTTGCCGCCAATCTTTTCCTACGGCGAGTGAGGTCATGCGAGTGAAGTTGGCATGAGGGGCCATTTTAAGTTCGATAAGCTCAATCGCTTTTCTTGTGTTACCGGAACGGATGTCCGTATCGTGGCGAACGATGTCGAGTACTTCGTTGGTAATGTTTTTGATGAGCACATCAGGTGATATTTCTTGAGCAGTTGCTGCGAAAATCTGAAAAAAAATAACGAATCCGATAACCAGACGAAACAATCGCTTCACTTGAAAATATCCTTTAAAGTAAATGGAATGGAGGGGGCGACCGGTTCATCACGTTTTTTAGGGAGAACACCGTCATTCACTAAGTAATTTCGTTGCTGAACGTAAGCATCGCGAAGATAGGAGTATTTGTCCAGTGCTGCTTCTTCGATGATTTTATCGGCAGATAACAGATCGGCTCGTTTGGAAATCAGATGAGTGGCAATGAATGCATTTCGAGTGGGGGTGTGTTGAATGTTTCCAATAGGGTTGACCGTGGCATCGAGAATTAACCCGGCGGTATCGCGCACATTGCGGGGCCCGAAGAAGGGGATGACGACATAGGCTCCCGGCCCGATACCCCATCGGCCGAAGGTCTGACCGAAATCTTCTTCGTGTTTTTCAAGTCCCGCATCGGAGGCGACATCGAAGAGTCCCAGAATGCCGATGGTGGTGTTGATGAGCACACGCCCCACATCCGAGGCGGCCTCAGCCGGTTTTCCCTGAATCAGGTTATTCAGCGCGATGAAAACATCAGAGATGTTGCCGAAGAAATTGATGACCCCCGATTTGGCGGGGGGGGGCATCACAGCATCGTATCCTTTGGAAACGGGTTTGATGATGGCGGCATCCAGCCCCTCGTTAAAGGAGAACATGGCTCGATTGAACCCCTCAATGGGGTCTTTCGGGTTATTGGCCGTCGTCGTGGCGCAACCGCCGAGCAGTAACGCAGCGGAAAGTGCTAGAGAGGCGATCAATTTATCTCGAATCATTTTTCTTCTTTCTTATCTTCAGACGCTTTGTTGAACATGAACTGGCTGATCAGTTTTTCAAGAACGACAGCTGACTGTGTTTTCTTTAGGGTTTCACCGGCTTTTAACATGGCTTCATCCCCTCCGGCTTCAAATCCGACGTATTGCTCACCGAGTAGACCGGAGGTGTTGATGGTTGCAAAGGTATCGCGGGGGAAATGATATTGACCATTCACGTTCATGCCGACCACGGCTTGATAACGCTCTGCATCAAATTGAATATCGGTGACGCGTCCCACGACGACACCGGCACTTTTGACGGGAGCACGGATTTTCAACCCCCCGATGTTGTCAAACCGAGCCTCCAGCCGATAGGTAGGCCCCATGTTCGAGCCAGAAAGGTTCCCGACCTTGAGGGCCAGAAACAATAGGGATGCCAAGCCAATGGCCACAAAAAAACCTACCCATAAATCAAGCGTTAAACGGTTCATTTAAACACCTCGGAACATAAGTGCCGTGAGAACAAAGTCGGCAGAGAGAATCGCTAGGGAGGATGTTACCACGGTGCGCGTGGTTGCTCCCGATACTCCTTCGGCGGTCGGTTCGCAGTCATACCCCTCAAACACGGCAATCCAACTGACCAGGATGCCAAAAACGAAGCTTTTAATCACCCCATTCAAAATATCTTCGCGGAAATCTACGGAGGCCTGCATCTGTGACCAGAAGGAACCTTCGTCCACGCCGATCAACTGAACCCCCACCAGATAGCCGCCGAATATGCCCATCGCGGAAAAAAGAGCCGCTAGAATCGGCATCGAAATGACTCCCGCCCAAAAGCGAGGGGCGACGACGCGGGCGATGGGATTGACGGCCATCATTTCCATCGCCGAAAGTTGCTCCGTGGCCTTCATCAGGCCAATTTCAGCGGTAATGGCCGAACCCGCACGGCTGGCAAAGAGAAGTGCTGATACGACAGGGCCTAATTCGCGCACCAGGGAAAGTGCGACCAAGATACCCAGTGCTTCGGAGGAGCCGTAACGTTGCAGGGTATCGTAGCCTTGAAGGCCCAATACCATGCCGACGAAAAGACCGGAGACCAAAATGATGATGAGTGACAGAACCCCCGTGAAATAGATTTCACGGATGGTCAGATGAAACCGTTTAAGGGTCATCCCGGAATAGAGGAGGGTGGCCAACAGGAAGCGGCTGGCAAACCCCAACCGCCAGAGGCGGTCTGTGACACGCTTACCCAGATTGCGCAAAGTCGACAACAGGTTAGTGTGAAATACACTCATTCGGAGCACCTCGTAATAATCGAGCGCAGCGAGCAGCTCAGAACCCCCCGAGAGGGGGGCGAAGGGGGGCGGGTGTTTAATCGCATTTAACGGATTTCATAGGACGAGGGTTGGTTTGGCAACTATGCGAGTTAGGCATGTCCTACGGCTCCTGAATAAAGATCATCGCGCCACGGGGGGGATGGATAGTGAAAGGCCATGGGGCCGTCGATATCGCCCCGGACGAACTGATGCACAAAGGGGGCATCGGAAGCACGAATGTCGTCCGCCGTGCCCTCTGCGATGATGCGACCTTCAGAGACGAAATAGATGTAATCGACAATCTTGAGGGATTCGGAAACGTCATGCGTCACGATGATCGAGCTGGCTCCCAGTGCATCGTTCAGTTGACGGATGAGCGTGCCCACGGTGGACAACGAGATGGGATCGAGACCCGCGAAAGGTTCGTCATACATGATAAGCATGGGGTCCAGCGCGATGGCGCGCGCCAGAGCGACGCGACGAGCCATGCCACCGGACAGTTCAGAAGGTTTGCACGCGTGAACATTGGCAAGTCCCACGGCATTGAGTTTCAGCATGACTAGGTCGTGGATGGTTGTTTCCGATAGATCGGTGTGCTCTCGCATCTGAAAAGCCACGTTATCGAAGACGGTCATGTCGGTAAAGAGTGCGCCGAATTGAAAGAGCATTCCCATGCGTCGGCGCATGTCGTACAGTCCTTCGGTATCCAAATCGGGAACGGAAACGCCATTGACTCGCACCTCGCCGGAAGACGGCTTCAACTGTCCTCCGATCAATCGAAGCGTGGTGGTTTTCCCCCCTCCGGAAATTCCCATGATGGCGACAACCTGCCCCCGATGAATTTCCATGTTGATGCCCATGAGAATAGGCCGCTGGTCATAAGCGAAATTGACATCGGTCAGTTTGACAAGGGGAGGTGAATCAGACATGGCGTGAATTTTAACCGAATAAAACGAAAACCTTGCGCTAAAATAAGCAGATGTATCTAGAACATTTCGGACTTTCTGACCCCCCTTTCCGAGGCACGCCTCAGACCGAGCTATCCGGTGCCAGCCGGGGGGCAGTCCTTTCGGCGTTGATTTATGCGGTGACCCATGATGATGGCATCGTCAAGGTCACCGGTGAAGTTGGAACAGGCAAGACCGTCATCTGTCGTATGGCGATAGATCGTCTGCCGGACGATTTCGTCACGGTTTATCTGGCGAATCCTTCCACGTCACGGGACGATCTTCTTTTTTCGATGGCCGATGAACTGGGGCTGTCCATTCCGGAAAAGACCAGAACCAGTGCGCTGCGTCGTCATATTCAGGAACATCTGAATGATCTTCACACGAAGGGTCGCCGAGTGGCGATCTTGCTTGATGAAGCGCACGCCATGTCACCGGAGGCATTGGATGAGATATGCCTGCTGTCGAATTTTGAATCCGGACGCGAGAAGTTGTTGCATGTGGTGCTCTTCGGGCAACCCGAACTCAATGGATTGGTCGCACGGTCGGGAATGCGCCCCTTGAAGGAGCGCATCACGCATAATTTCGTCGTTGAGGTGATGGGGGTGGACGATGTGTTTCAGTACCTTGATTTTCGCTTACATGCCGCCGGGTATCGTGGCCCCTCCCTATTCCCTCTCCCCTCGGTGCGATTGATTGCCGAGGCTTCACTAGGATTGATACGGCGCATCAATTTGCTTGCGGATAAGGCACTGGTCATTGCCGACCGGGAAAAAGCACTTCAGGTGTCGCCCAAGCATGTTCGTGCGGCCATTCAGGATTCGCAGTTCGGCTCTGTGAAGCATGGCCCTATCCCGCAGAGAAAAGTGGTGACTGGGCTGATAGGCTTGGCATTGGGTATTGGATTGGCTTGGAAGTGGATGGTTTCGTTATCTTCCCCACCGGTGTTACCCCCCGTTGTGTTGTCGGTTCCTGTGGCAGAAACTCCATCGATACCGCAAGAGCAGACACTTTTGCAGCAACGGCTTGAGGAGACGACGCAGTGGTTAAATAAAACTTCGGATGATCGCTGGTTCATTCAATTATTGAGAACGACAGCCGATCAATCGGATAAAGTCGAAAGTTTTATGCTTGAAATAATTCCAAAGATTGAAACGAGCACAGCGCATCGCGTTGGAGTTTATGCGGTGGAAATTCAGGGCCAGAGTCGGATGGGGGTTATTTACGGAGATTTCCAGAATGAAACGGAAACCTTGGCCGCCATACAACGGCTTCCTGAAGACGTTCTGGCGATGCAACCTTATCCGCGCCAGGTGCGCCGTATTCGATAGCGGTGCTGCAAGATGAAATACGCCGATGGGGTACGGAACTGGGGTTTTCCGCTATTGGTTTTTCAGGAGTTGATTTGGAGGCGGCCCAAGCGAACCTGTCCTCCTGGTTACAAGCCGGATGTCATGGAGACATGGATTACATGGCTCGACATGACACCCTCCGTGGAAATCCAGAGGCATTGGTGCCCGGGACTTGTTCCATCATCAGCGCACGCATGGATTATTTTCCGGATGCTGCGGATGCGAGGGAGGTACTCGCCGATGATCGCCAAGCCTATGTCTCTCGCTACGCACTGGGGCGCGATTACCACCGGCTGATGCGCCACCGATTGCAAAAACTAGCGGATCGCATGGCTGCAAAAATCGGCCCGTTTGGTTATCGCGTTTTCACAGATTCCGCTCCGGTCATGGAAGTGGAGATTGCACGGCAAGGCGGGCTAGGTTGGCGGGGGAAACATAGTTTGCTGCTCTCGAAAACGGGTTCTTGGTTTTTCTTGGGCGAAATTTTCACCGACCTTCCCTTCGTCGCTGACGAAATCATTACGGATCATTGCGGTCGTTGCCGTGCCTGCCTGGAGGCCTGTCCCACTGGGGCGATTGTGGCTCCTTATCAGGTAGATGCCCGACGTTGCATTTCCTATCTCACCCTTGAATTGAAGGGCGACATTCCCGAGGCGTTACGCCCTTTAATCGGCAACCGCATCTATGGGTGCGATGACTGCCAACTGGCCTGTCCGTGGAATCGGTTCGCCCCATTGTCACGGGAAGTCGATTTCGCCCCTCGTCATGGCCTAGATCAAGCGACGCTGGCCGAACTGGCGACTTGGACAGAGGCAGAATTTTTAGATCGCCTGGCAGGTTCACCGATTCGACGCATCGGCTATGCGCGATGGTCGCGCAATATTGCGGTGGCGTTGGCAAATTCAAACCTTGCAGACTGACACCACTATTTGCTACCATTCAGCCCATTCCATTACCCATAAGTCGAAATAACTATATAGATCAATGCAATGCGCCACGGCCCCAATCCCCTCCCCTTGAAGGGGAGGGTTGTACAAAGTTCCCTCCTCTTCAAGGGGAGGGTTGTACAAAGTTCCCTCCCCTTCAAGGGGAGGGTTAGGGTGGGGATGGGGTAAGAGTTGCACGACATTTGTTTGTAACTGATTGAATTTACTTGAATCACACTTTCCCCATCCCCCTCCCAACCTCCCCCTTGAAGGGGGAGGAGCTTCTGCCTTCGACTTATGGGTAATGGAATGCATTCAGCCATGAAGAAAAAGCACCAGCGCACACTGGAACTTGTCTATGCGCGACCTATTTCGGCCAATGTCCGATGGGCCGACATCGAAGCATTGCTGATTGAATTGGGCGGAAAAATTTCTGAACGAGAAGGATCGCGTGTGCTGGTGCGATTATTTAATGACAGGCGCGTGTTTCACCGTCCGCATCCGAAACCAACGATGGATAAGGGGGCGGTTGAAGCAATTCGTAAATGGTTGGAAAGAAATGGAGTGATCCCATGAACACCATGACAATTAAGGGCTATCAGGCGATCATCGCCTTCGATCCAGATATTCAGATGTTTCGAGGTGAATTCGTGGGCCTCAATGGGGGGGCCGATTTCTATGCCACCGATGTGAATGGACTGAAATGCGAAGGAGAAATTTCTCTCAAGGTGTTTTTGGAGGCCTGCGCGGAGGATGGTGTTGAACCTCGCAAACACTTTTCCGGCAAGTTTTCTTTGAGAGTTGCCCCTGCCACACACGAGATAGCAACCCTCGTTGCTGCCGCGCATGGGCAGAGTCTGAACCAATGGGCGAGCGAAGCCATTCGTCATGCTGCATTGGCCGGATGAAGAACCGGAACGGCGAACCTGACTAACTCGCATGGTCACGAAGCCGCCCCTGTCACGTGAGCTCGCATGGTCGAAAAGTCCACCCTCATCCCATGAAATCCGTTAATGCGATTAATCGCCCGCCCCCCTTCGCCCCCCTTT
>JAUYFZ010000220.1 GCA_030689585.1 Rhodocyclaceae bacterium
CTCAACATCAGCTTCGCCTATGTCGAAGGGGAATCTCTGATGATGGCGGTCAAGAATATTGCGGTTTCCTCTGGTTCTGCCTGCACTTCGGCAAGCCTGGAACCTTCCTATGTGTTACGTGCCTTGGGCCGTCCTGATGAACTGGCGCATAGTGCGATCCGCTTCACGCTGGGCCGTTTTACAACCGAAGAAGAGGTCGACTACACCATTGCTTTACTTCACGAAAAGGTGGCCAAACTGCGAGAACTATCGCCGTTATGGGATATGTACAGGGAAGGTGTCGACTTAAGTACTGTGCAGTGGGCGGCTCATTGAATAGGGTAGGGGAGCGGTAAAAACGACAGTTGAGGGCCGTTGGGCGCACCGACATGCACTTCACCTGCTTCAAATCCTGATACCTGAACGACCACCAAACATTCAAATCCTCCTTCCGGTGAGGGGGCAATGTTGACTAAAGCACCGCAATGTTGTTCGCCGGATTCCGGCGTAAATACATTCGTACCCGCAGGCAGTTCCTTGTCCAACTTCGCCCGAACCATGCGGCGTTTCACTTTACCCAGATACTGTGTTCTGGCGATGACTTCCTGTCCGGGATAACACCCCTTCTTGAAACTGACGCCGTCAAGGGGAGGAAGTTCCATATTGACCATCTGCGGAATAAACATTTCTTGCGTAGCGGCGACGATCCTTGGGCGACCCGCTGCAATGTCTAACCACGCCCACACGGAGCAATCGACCGTGATAACACTTTCAGCCACCGATGGCGTGACACACAACCGTCGCTCGCCCCATTGGAGAATTTGACCCTCGTCTGGCATAACGCAAGGGAATGAGGTCTCCGAACCGGATAACCCAATTAATACTCGGTTGGAGACTTCAGATAGCTTGACCTGACTGCGAAATATAAACATAGACAGTTTTTTCAACAGGTTATGCAGAATATCGGCGGATACTAAGAGTAAAAAATCATCACCATTCCGCCACACCGTGAGGGTCGCAATCAATCGTCCTTGGGCGGTACAAAAACCAGCGAAGCGTGCCTGACCTTCGGGTAATTGCAAGATGTCGTTCGTGAGTAGATTATGCAGAAAGGTCGCGGCATCCTTGCCGCTAACACGTATAAGTCCCTGATCCGTCAGGGTAGCGATGACCGTGTCCTCGCGTGCAGCTATTCGTTCTTGGTTCATTGTATTTCGATCTCCCGATGCGCTTGTTGTCTGCGGTATTATAGGCATGACTTATGCGCCTGATTGCCCGACTCCTTTCGTTGATTTTTCTCGTTGGCCTGACCTTTTCCGGTTGGGTCTTCTGGGTTGCCACGACCCCCTTATCCACGGCATCGCCCGTGGTGGCATTTGATATTCGACCGGGTAGTGGATTGCGAGCCACTGCGCGAACGATAGCCGATGCGGGACTCCCTTTAGTTCCATGGCAATTTGTAGTGTTGGGAAAGCTCTCCGGCAAGGAATCCAACATCAAGGCAGGCAGCTATGAAGTCAATCAAGGGGTAACACCGTGGCGGCTCTTGGAAAAATTAACGCGAGGCGATGTCACCCAAAGCGACATTACCTTTGTCGAGGGCATTACTTTTCGACAATTACGAACTGTTCTGGATGCTCATCCAGATGTGCAACACGAGACAACGGGATGGACGGATGCGGAAATCCTGACACGGCTGGGCGCGGTGGAAGCGCATCCTGAAGGACTATTTTTCCCGGACACTTATGTTTTTGCGAAGCAGGGAAGCGATTTGGCCATTCTGCAACGCAGTTATCAATCTTTACAAAAACATCTTCGGTCTGAATGGGAACGACGTGATTCGTCATTGCCTTACCGTCACCCTTATCAGGCGTTAATCATGGCCTCTATTGTGGAAAAAGAAACAGGTCGACCGAATGACCGTCCGCAAGTCGCGGCCGTTTTCGTGAATCGCTTGCGCCGTGGCATGTTGCTTCAAACGGATCCGACGGTGATTTACGGGATGGGGAATGCTTTTGATGGCAATTTAAGAAAGCGTGACCTTTTGACGGATACGCCCTACAACACCTACACACGCGCAGGGTTACCCCCGACTCCTATTGCGTTACCCGGATTGGCTTCAATCCGTGTCGCGTTATCCCCCCCTGTGTCGGATAAATTCTACTTTGTGGCCCGTGGCGATGGCTCCAGCGAATTTTCCAGAACGCTGGAAGAACATAATCGAGCGGTTAATCATTACCAGCGTAAGAAATGATGCGAGGTAACTACTCAGGTCGTCGTCAATCTCCCTCCCCTTCAAGGGGAGGGCTGGGGTGGGGATGGGGTTCTACGCGGAATTCTTTCCCCCATCCCCCTCCCGGCCTCCCCCGTGAAGGGGGAGGAGATCTGTGTTCCAAACGGCCCTGAGTGGTTACGTTGCGAGGTAAATTTATTACCCTTGACGGGGTAGATGGCGCAGGAAAAAGTACCCATCTGGCTTGGGTGGTCGATAAATTACGCCAACGAGGAATCACCGTCGTGCAAACACGGGAACCCGGGGGAACTTTATTGGGCGAAAAACTTCGGGCGATACTGCTTTCCGAATCCATGCATCTTGAAACAGAAGCGCTCCTGATGTTTGCTGCCCGTCGCGAACATATTGCACAGGTCATCGAGCCGGCCCTATCCGTCGGACATTGGGTCGTTTGCGACCGTTTCACCGATGCTAGTTTCGCCTATCAAGGGGGAGGGAGGGGATTGTCGGTTCACAAGCTGGCCGTTCTGGAATCCTGGGTACAAGAAGAGCTAACTCCCCATCTCACCCTCTTGTTTGATATTCCTGTTGAAATTGCCCTAGGGCGAATCGGCAATATGGCCCGGGAACTGGATCGCTTCGAGCAGGAAAAAACAGATTTTTTTGAAAGAGTCCGGGCCGCTTACCTCGCACGAGCAGCCCAGAGCGAAGGTAGAATTCGCGTTATTTCAGCGAATCAATCGATAGAAAATATTCAGAAGGAACTTGAAGAACTCATTGGAACCCTCATGGGAACTCGCATGGTCGGCAAGCCCACCCTCATCCTATGAAATCCGTTCAATGCGATTAATCGCCCGCCCCCCTTCGCCCCCCTCTCGGGGGGTTCTAAACGGCTCGCTACGCTCGTTTGTGACGGAGCACTCCGAATGAGTGTATTTCACGTTCAAGTATATCCGTGGCACGAAGAGCACTGGACTCGCCTATGGCAAGCTTCGATGCCGCACGCTATTTTGATCGTCGGTCCTTCGGGGATCGGGAAAAGGGCGTTTGCCCTGGCTTTGGCAAAACGACTACTGTGTGAATCTCCACCGGGAGAGTTGGCCTGCGATGCCTGTCCGTCTTGCCGTTGGTTCTTGGGGGGCATTCATCCCGATTTCAGATGGGTTTTCTCGGAGGCGGAAACGGAAGCCGAGGCAGATTCATAACCCAT
>JAUYFZ010000022.1 GCA_030689585.1 Rhodocyclaceae bacterium
CGTGTCGACGGTTCGATTCCGCCCCTGGCCACCAGTTTTATCGACGGCTCCCGATTGGGAGCCGTTTCCTTTGGGAAGAACGAAAGCCACACTGCGCGGCGTTTTTCGTCTTTTTCCATTACAAGCTCGGCGCTGTTCAGATGGATCGTGCGGGTAATTCCGTCCAGTCTATCGAATATCGACCATCCGGCATCATCCTAACCGCCAAGCCAGAAATTCGTGATGGTGTAGTTGATCTTGATCTAAGCCAAGAGCTTTCCTCATTTGTCGCCACGGCGACCGGTGTAAACACCTCACCGACTTTGATAAAACGGGCGTTACAGTCTCGTTTTCAACTTCAACCAGGAGAGGTTGTTATCCTTGCCGGTCTTGAAGAAAACAAGGAAGAAGGTCAAGTAGACCGTTTGCCCTTCGTCGGATGGGAAACGGGCAAACAGGATCAAAATAAAAAATCCGAGATACTCATCCTCGTTGAAGTGAGCCGACTTTGACCGCTCCTTTAACTGCCTGACAACCCAGAAAAAAAGCCCGGAAACCCGGGCTTTGTCCACAGAATTTGGGGATAACTCAAGGCCCCATGAGTTTCAGAAAAATACTGACGTTGAGAGCCAGAGAGAACCCTATCATCCAGTTTTGAAGAGTGAGTTTAGCGTTCATTCGTTCCTCCAGTGCGCGCATATCCCCCTTTAACTCTCGAATATCGCCCTTTGTCGCCAGTTCAGCGGCGTTCGTAGCAAACACCTCCGTAAGAGCCTCCGCCTCTGCCTTGGCATGTGCGCGTGAAATCCCTGCATTTTCCAGCTTCTCAATGAATTTGAACGTATCGAATGTAAGTGCCATGGTCATGATTAACTCTCCTTTTTTGACAGTGTATCCGGTTTTGAGGGTTTTCCGGTTTTTCAGTGTTCGAAGTGCGAAACGTTGAGCGGCTGAATAGCCGCATCCCCCCGACTAGCAGTCACTCCCCCTCGATGCTGACCGATTCTAAAAATGTCGAGTTACGACAGTCTGTCCCGATTTTCCAAACGCGACAGATGGTAGAGTGTCCCCGTTTTGGCTTGTTGTTCTCGTTTCTGTGCGACAGTGACACCCGATAGAATTTGTGCATGAGTGAAACTAATACGCCTAAATTTTGGGATGATGTGGCGGCCCAATGGATCAAGGAAACCAAACACAAGCGCACCCATGACGAGGATTGCCGCAAACTGATATGGATCGCCAAACATTGGCAAGGCTGCCGACTGGTGACTATTGACCGGTTCAAAATTCAAGCGTTGGGAGATATAAAACTCGCTCAAGCTACCGAGTCCACCGTTAACCGGTATCTTGCCCTGATTCGGGCCATTCTTCGAAGAGCTTGGCGAGAATGGGAATGGTTGCCAAAAGTGCCATTCATTCGTTTTTATCCTGAATCTCGGCGGCGTGTTCGATGGCTTGAAACGGCAGAAGTTGAAACACTATTCAACGAACTGCACGAACACCAAAAACCCCCGTTTGTGTTTGCTCTGTCTACGGGCCTTCGTCATGCTAACGTTCTCGGGTTGCGATGGGATCAAATCGACTTGAAAACCCGCGTGTCGATGGTTCGATTCCGCCCCTAGCCACCATCCATCCAAAGCCCGGACGCTCTCCGGGCTTTTTCATATCCCGCCAAGACGCAGCACTGGTGCGGCTTCGCGATTTTGTGCGAATGTTGTGGATGACGTAAAGACTGAAGTTTTATGGTTTTTACCCTCTCTGCGCTCTCTGTTCTCTGTTTGTGCGAATGTCGACATTCGCACAACCTCTCCATTTGATGCGGGTTTCCAGCCACGAGTATGAACTAGAAGATGGGTAGCAGTAGACTATTTGTCGCACAAACCGAAATAGCGACATGAGCAAGATTAGTGCCAATCGAAGATTGAAGAACGATTAAGCAGAAGAACCACGCGCCACCTTTTTCCGCTGCTCCTCCCAATCCAGTGGCAGCGAACCGCGAAGGAACAGGAACCGTGATGCCGTTCGGACGAGCGTGCCCTCCAAAACTGCCTGCGCGATGTCAGGTGCCAGAAACGCCAAGCGCAACGTTTCATTCACCGTGATCTTGTTCAGACCCTCTTTCACGGCAATCTCTTTGCTATCTGCCATCGCTCCGCTGTCGAGCAAATGCTGCCAGTAATAACAACGTCCCAGCGTTTTCAACAACGAGACATCCTGACAGGGAGATATTGCCGGCATCGGCGCATGGATTGAAACCGGCTGATCCACCCCCGCGAGCCCAACCACCACCTTCTTCCCCCCACGTTTGCTGAACTGTAGCGGTACAAAAGTCGTCATCTTTATAGTGCCATCTTGCAACGGATGCAGACGCTCACGGGGTTGACCTGCGATGGTTATTTTCTTTCCTGTCCTGTTCATATTGCTTCCTCCATCTCCAGCATCTCGCTGCCAATGGTGTCAGGGAGGAGTTCCCCGGCCAGTTCTTTCCATCCCGCCTCGCGCCAGACGATATCGATGCCGTCCGACAGTAGTTGGACGCGCTCAATGAGGAGATTCACCAGTCGCACCTGCTCGGCGGGGAACAACTGCTTCCAGACATCCCCCAGGCGGCACAGGGCCAGCACCACCGTTGGCTCCTCGATCTCGGGGTAGAGCAGGCGAACCCGGTTCCAGACACCCTGCACCGACTCGGGCGATTGCAAAGCACCGATCAACAGATTCACCACGACCTCCTCGATCTGATCGGCGGGGATCATGCCAGTGGCACTGCTCCGATGACCGAACCGAATATCCGCCTTTGGGATGTAGTAGCGATACTTCTTTCCCGACGGCTTCTTCGTAAAGGTGATGTGATACTTCTC
>JAUYFZ010000224.1 GCA_030689585.1 Rhodocyclaceae bacterium
TCGACCATTCCTTCCGCTGCCATCGACCGTTATGCCGAGAAGCACAACCTTCCGCGAGAGCAAATACCCCACCACGAAAACCTCGCTTCGCTCGGTTCTCCCCTCAAGGGGCAGGAAACACTTGAGGCGGCTCGGCGTGTTTCCGTGGGCGGCAAATTTCCCTACGCCCATTCATGAGCGCACCGACGCTCATCTCTTGGAACCTCACCCGCCGCTGCAATCTCGCCTGTGGGGATTGTTATCTGGATGCCGTTCTACGAAAGTGCGAGTGTGGCAATGAGCTGACACTTCCCGAAGCGGTGCGAGTCGTCAAAGAAATTGCGGAATTAGCACCGGGTGCGATGCTGGTGCTCACCGGTGGCGAGCCGCTCTTGCGCCGCGACCTCGATGAGATCGTGATGGAGGCCGTCCATCGGGGTTTGATGCCGGTCATCGGCAGCAACGGATTGTTGCTGGACGAAGCACGGGCGAAGCGGTTGCGCGAGATTGGCGTGACAGGTGTCGGCATCAGTATGGATTCGATCACACCGGAATTCCACGACCGATTGCGGGGGCGTGCCGGTGCCTGGAAAGAGGCACTGGCGGGGATGCGTGTGGCGCAGGAAGCGGGGCTGTCCGTGTTGATGCAAACGACAATCTTTGAAGAAAATCGCCACCAACTCGCTGGCTTTGCCGATCTCGCCAGTGATGTGGGTGCGCTGGCACTCAACTTTTTCTTCCTCGTGTGCACCGGACGCGGTGTTACGCAGACCGATCTTTCACCGCAAATCTATGAAGAGACGCTTCGAGATATTTTGGTACTTCAGGGCGCACGGCGGAATCTCATGATCCGCGCTCGCTGCGCACCCTATGCTCGTCGAATGGTTCGTCGAATACTGGGGGCGCAAGCAGGCGAATCGAGTGCCTGTCTTGCCGGACGCAGCTATCTTCGCATTGGCCCGAAGGGTGAAGTGACCCCCTGCCCCTACATCCCGCCTGCGGAAAGCAATGTACGTGGGCAACCGCTACGCGAAATATGGGAAACCGGCACATCCTTTGTCCGTCTGCGCAACGAAATGCCCAGCGGTAAGTGTGGCGGTTGCGATTACCGCATCAGTTGCGGCGGCTGTCGCGCCCGTGCCTTGGTTACTTCGGGTGATCTGATGGCGGAGGATGCGAAGTGCGGCTACTTTCCTACCGCTGATACACAACCTGAAAAGATGCCGAATTCGGTTGCTGTTGCTTGGGAACCGGAGGCACAGTCTTTGCTCGAACGTATCCCTGGCTTTGTTCGAGGGAAGGTGAAATCGAGTTTAGAACGCAAGGCTGGTGAGGCAGGTATCGACTCGATCTCGGTTGGCTTCATGCGCGAACACCGTCCAGTCTCACTGCCCTTTATGAAACGGATTACAGATGCGTAGCGTCTGCAAGATGACCAATCCATCCTGCATATCTTCAGAAAAAAGCGTTTTACACTCTGCGGTCAATGCAGATGCCACGATCATGGCATCGTAGATGGATAGGCGATAGCGTTCTGAAAGACTGAAACCAAGATCATGGATGGCTTCAGTCAGTGGATGAATGACGCAGATTGCACGAATGGGCGTGAGTATTTCCTGTATGTCAGCGTATGCCATTTTTAGTTTGCGAGTGGAAACTGAAGCGAATTCATTGAGTACCTGAATGCTGATATGCCCTCCCTGCTGGATCAATTCTTCCGATTTGTTCGCTTTTGAGTCATCGCTCGACAGCAAGTAAAGTAATACGTTCGTATCGAAAAATTTGTCAGGAACGTTCATGTGCAGCGAGTCTGTCAAATTTAAAGTTGGCGGGTAGGCATCCACGATACTTTCTCAAACTGGTTAGTAGTTCGTTCGGCGAGGCACTACGCACAATATTAAAAGTTCGCTCGTTGGCAATGTGAATATCAATGCTATCGCCAGCCTTCAGCTTGAGTGTCTTGATAATCGTTGCGGGCAATCTGACGGCGAGACTATTTCCCCATTTGGCTACTTGCATGATGCCTTCCTTTGTTGATGATGATATACACGGTTTAATTGTATATCCAAACGTTCAGCGGTTGCCATAGCCGCATCAATACAAGCGGATGTTGAAACGCCTGCGATAGCCAACCCTGGGTATTCGAGTTCCAGTCGTCTCAGTTACCCCAGTTAGTTGGCAGTGGGAAAGTTATTCATGACGCAGAAGACGGACGCTTCCGCAGAGCTAGTTTTTCCTGACTGTCGATGAATTGCGTCAAATAATCAATATCTCGATCGGATACGCCCAGACTGGAGAACACCTCTCGCCAAGAATTGACTACGGTTGCAACGTGCAGCCATGTTTTCTCCGCTTCATCTTTCGACAAACCAAACTCAGCATGGTTTGCGATGGCGGAAAGAAGAGGCGTTTTGCCGTTTTTCCGACCGACCGGCAACCCCTGAACGCCGGTCCCGTTCATTTGAGGCAACAGGTCGTATGCCAAAGACAGATCCCAGTATTCGTCAGAAAGCCGTACGAAGGCGTGATTCTTCTCGTGGTCATCGGTGTTATCCATCAACACATTGAACGCGAACCGCGCAAACACTTCACGCCGACGTTCATTCATGATGTCAGGAGATGCTTTTGCACGGAGCACTTCGGCCATGCCAGCGTAAGAAACCCGTGTCGATTGTGCCAACATGCTTTGCGCCGAGAGTGCGTGAATACGTTGCGCACCCGCTCGATCAAAGCGTTTCACCAACAAAACATGACCTACGCCGATCTTGTGTGCGACAGTTTCGGATGTGCGGATGCCTGCCTGTGTTGCCAGCTTCATCGTCGCGTGTTCTATAAGCGGAATATCGACCACGTCTCCTTTTGGAAATTTGGCAATCCATTCTGCTGCATAGCGGAATGACAATCTTTGCATTCTAGCAGCTTGTCGGACTTAAATATCCCTATTCCCTGCACACCTAAAACGCACGCATTTCAGGTGACGAATTTCAGAAATAAATTCGCTACACTCATTGAATTTCCTGTATAACCAACAAGATATAAACAAAAGACAATGAATCATGTCCAACTTCATCGTAACGGATCGTAAAACGGGCTACCTACTATCGCCATCAGTGGATGATTGGCTGAATGAAGATCACTTGGCGCGATTTGTGGTTGAAGTGATCGATCAACTGGACATCTCCAACTGGAAGGCTCAGCACTGGTCAGACAGTTGAAGCCGGTGGCAAGCGCCATCGAGGGCTTCGATTTCGATGCGGCACTGGGAAAATTGAGAGGCATTGACGCATGAACTGTTTGAAGTTGAGGAGGTAAATTGATAAACATGATCCGCAAGAAATTACCCATCGGCATTCAAACCTTTCGCGAACTTCGTGAGGAAGGGCACTATTACGTCGATAAGACTCCGATTGCTCTGAAACTGATTGAAGAAGGCAAGTGCTACTTTCTTTCCCGTCCGCGCCGTTTCGGCAAGAGCCTGTTTCTCGATACCCTAAAAGAACTGTTTGAAGGCCACGAGAGTTTGTTTAAGGGATTGCATGCTGAAACCAGATGGAACTGGGCAATTAAATATCCAGTGATCAAACTCAGCTTTGGTAGCGGAGTCTTGAGGAATCGGGCGGAACTTGATGAACAGATTGCTGTAATTCTTGAAGAAAATCAGTATCGGTTAGGAATAACCTGTAAACATACCGGACGGCTTTGCTTTGCTGAACTCATCTGGCGAGCACATGAGGCTACCGGTCAACGTGTTGTCGTGTTGGTGGACGAATACGACAAACCCATCCTCGACAACAT
>JAUYFZ010000241.1 GCA_030689585.1 Rhodocyclaceae bacterium
TGTTCGCACATTGCAAGGTTGGGAGCAAGGTAGAAAACAACCTAGTGGCACTGCCAGAACCTTATTAGCTATTGCAAGCACAAATCCACAGGCTGTGCTTGCCATTACGGGCAAATCGCGTTGTGTATCAAAAGCCCAACCCGGCAGTCAACCGGGTGCTGCGCGATAAAGCCGCGCAGCACCGGTGAATTTGAACGTTATACACCGTCAGCATTCACAAAGGTACTGGATATTAGTTGTAAAGTTGGGAAAATCGTGACAAGATTCGCCAGTTCTGGCACTTGTATCGGAACCTGACGAGTTGGTTGGTCGTCAGATTTTCAAATAAATGGAGAAAACACATGCTCAACGTGATGTTGAAGCAGTTCACATGGTGCGAACTAATGCGCCCCTTTGGTATTGACGGTGATAGGCCAATAACCGACAAGCAATTTGAAGATTTGATGCGTCCTACTAATGACGATGTATCTATTGAAGGGGTCAAGATTCGCTGCCTGTCAGTTCCGGAAGATTGGGAACCGCCTGTTGGCGCGCAATGAGAGCGACTACGTTTGAAGATTGCTGGAGCGTCATATCTCGCGTTGCTCAGCACAGGGCGTCTCAAGCCAAGGGCGTAAAGCTTAGCGACTTGGCTGCGGCAAAAAAAGAAATAAATTCTCTTTACGACGATTGCCGGAAGCAAATGAAGCAGCGGATGGCAAAGGACGAGACCGGCGTCAATTGGCAAGACATAGTTCTTGATCGCCACAAAATTGCTGCTGCGTTGTGTTGGGCAATTACCCGACACCCAATTCTTGATACGAGTGCAGCACGATCATCTAATGATCGTAGCGTTAATGAGGTCGTCGCTTTCGTTGCGCCAATGGATGTGATGGTTAGTATGAGCATTTGTGAGGCGGAAAATGCCAAGAACCCTACGTTGGCGAAGTATCTTGGAAAAGGTCCGGCAATGCCGGTCACAAACGACGGTATCCCATTCCATCTTCACGCTGCAAGAACACTTTACTGGCGTCGCGTAAGTAACTTGAAGGCCGAGGCCGACATCAATAAGTGGCTCGACCCATTTCCACTTGCGATTATCTATTACATGATCGAGTTCTTCACCGTTGGCGAGGCCGAGCGTAACGCAGGATAGGTTCAAAGCCTGTTCCGGTAACACGTTGCATAACGAATAAGGTTAGATCGTGCGAAGCCACGATCTAGCCGTTTGTTGGACAAGCCCGGCACCTGAGCACTGGTAGGCCGAGTCCTATAGAAAATATGGCTCTATGCGGTTTGTAGTGGGTAGTGCGATAATCAGAACATGAAAAATACAACTTTAAATACCATGAATAGCACAACTTTATTTAGCATGTCTCTAGGCCTGCAATCACCTTGGCAAGTGAGTGATGTTTCGTTTGCCTCCAAGAAATCAACTCAGAAAGAACTGCATCTGCATATTGGGTTTTCGCGTGGTACGCGCTTTCCAGATGAAGCGGGGGTTGAATGCACGGTGCATGATACCGTGGAACGCAAATGGCAACATTTGAATTTTTTGAAAATCATTGTTTTTTACATTGTGATGTGCCTCGCATTAACACGTCGGACGGAAAAGTGACCACAGTGAACGTTCCATGGGCACGCACAAGCAGCGGATTTACGTTGTTATTCGAGGCGTTTGCAATGGCACTGATTGAGCGTGAAATGCCTGTAAATCGTGTTGCGGAAATATTGGGTGTTAATCTATCGCGAGTATGGACACTGTTCAATTATTGGATCAAAAAGGCTCGCAAAGTAAATGGACACAAATATACATTTCTAAAAAACCGTCAGAATCTTTCTGAGAAAAAGGAAAAAGAGTTATCAGAAATGATTACACTATATCCGAATCTTGGTGAAGCTTATCGACTAAAAGTGCTCTTTAATGATTTATGGGAAATGCCAAATAAGATAGCAGCAACTGCATTTTTGACCCAGTGGTGTAACGATGTTGATAAAGCAAAAATCCCAGCTTTTATGGCCTTTTCAAAAACCGTAAGATCGTATTGGTCAGGCATTATTCACTTTGTAGAGTCACACCTTACCAATGGAATATTGGAGGGTATTAATAGCAAAGTTCAGTTAGCTAAAAGACGTGCTAGGGGTTATCGCAATATTAAAAACTTCATCAACATGATTTACTTCCTTTGCGGGAAACTAAAATTCGATTACCCGCAGTTTTTTGCAGCATGACTACCCACTACAAACCGCATAGAGCCTTACTTTTATGGTAGATACGTCATGAGAAGAAACAACAGACCCATCACGCAACGCACGACGGATCAACTATCTGTCATTGCCAGTGTATTTGAATACATTGAAGATGCGGTCATCATCACCGATGCGAAAGAACGCATCATTGATGTCAATCGGGCTTTTTCTAAAATAACGGGCTATAGCCGTGAAGAAGTGCTTGGAAAGTCTTTTCGCCTGATGGTTTTTTATCAGCAGGAGGTGTCTTTTTCCGAGGCTATCTGGAACGAGATTCATGCCACAGGATGCTGGTGTGGAGAGGTTGTCAATTGTCACAAGAATGGTGAGATTTATACGGAAGCACTGTCTCTCATTGAAACACACGATGAAACCGGCGCGGTCATTCAGTACATCGGCATTTTTAGTGATATTACGCAGAAAAAGATGCAAGAAGCACAGGCGCAGAATTTGATGAATTTTGACGTACTGACTGGATTGCCGAACCGAACACTGTTTGTTGACCGTATGAATGTTGCCTTAACGCGTGCTAGGCGATCCGGGGAGAATGTAGCAATCGGTTATCTTGATCTAGATGATTTTAAGTCGATCAATGACACCTACGGGCCTACCGTGGGTGATAAAGTTTTGTTGGAAGTGGCTAAACGATTGCATCAGGCGATACGAAGTGAGGATGCAGCAACTCGAATAAACAACCATGAGTGTGATGCTGGAGAGGCGACCGCTCGCATGGGTGGAGATGAATTCGCCATTTTGCTGACAAACCTCGCCGATTTGCAGCAATGTGATATCGCGATGTCACGTATTTTGAAATCCATAGATTCTCCCATGGTTATCGATAGCAACACGTTGCAAGTGACCGCCAGTATTGGTGTCACTATTTTTCCAGAGGATGGTGCTGATGCCAATGCGCTGTTACGCCATGCCGATCAAGCGTTGTATTTAGCCAAGGAAACAGGGCGAAATCGTTATCATTTATTTGATCATCATCGTCACAGTATTTCGCGTGAACGTCGAGCGTTGTTGACGCAAATGGAAGCGGCTTTGGTTAATGGGGAATTCTGTTTGTACTATCAGCCAAAAGTAGACATGATGCAAGGAACTGTGCGGAGTGCGGAAGCTCTGATTCGCTGGCGACACCCAGAACGCGGATTGATTTCTCCAGGTGAATTTATACCGGTGTTGGAAGGGTCGCACTTGGAAATTCCGGTGGGGGAATGGGTAATCAAAACCGCGCTTGCGCAGATGGAGGTTTGGCGTAAGGCTGATCTGGATTTATCGGTTTCTGTCAATATTGCGCCACCGCATTTGGCGCATCGACAGTTTTCTGAACGCCTCAAGTTTTTGCTTGATCAGTATCCAGATACCCCGAAAAATCGACTTGAATTGGAAATATTGGAAGGGGTAGCACTGGGCAGTATTGAACAGATCGTCTGCTTAATTGAGGCCTGTCGCAGCTTGCATGTTAATTTTGCGCTAGATGATTTTGGAACAGGTTATTCTTCATTAACGTATTTGAAACGGCTGCCTGTCGACCTTGTCAAGATCGATCAGTCTTTTGTGCGGGACATGTTGGGCGAACCCAGAGAGCTAGCACTCGTGGAAGGTGTGATTGGCATGAGCAAAGCATTCCACATTGCTGTATTGGCGGAAGGAGTGGAAACGGAGGAGCAGGGTATTACGCTTATTCGCTTGGGATGTGTGTTGGGGCAGGGTTACGGCATCGCACGACCGATGCCTGCGAAAGACATGCTTGCCTGGGTTGCGTCTTGGCAACCCAGCGTAGCGTGGAAAAAAGCACTGGATGAATGGACGCGAGATGCGGTTGTATTGTTCTAGCGTAACTGACGTAATATTCTCAGAAAGTCCCAATCACCCACAACGGCACGCGCAGTCCCGTATCGAGTGATTCTTGGCGTGCCCAGGTACCATCCCCGCGCGAATCGATCAGGTAATAGGAAACGCCATGAGAGGGCGTGACTTTAATCATGTAGAGCTTGCCATTGACGCGAAATTCTTCCGCTTTATCCTGTCCTCGTTTTGTAATGGTCACTTGAGGTTCCAAGGCGGGATCAATCATCCCCGGCGGAGGAGGGGGAGGTTCTGGCAATGGTTGCAGATCGGCAGGACGGCTTTGTGCTGCAACAGGCAGGGCGACTAGCAGGAACAGCGTGATGAATAGGGAGCGCATGGTGGAATCCTTTTATGAGGGAGCGAATTCTACGTTAATGTGGAACAATCCATGCCGATGATGACCTGTTCTATTTACCGAGGGTGGCAATCGGCCATGGATCGTTAAAGATTCAAGAGAGGATCATGTTCATCCGAAGGTTGTTCAACACCACGGGTTTCATGATAGTGAAGAATGGCATTCACGATCTGATCGGGTTCATCGATGATCTGAATCAATGCCATGTCGGCAGGATCAATCAGACCATCGGCGACTAGTCGTGTTCGAAACCAGTCGATCAGCCCCGCCCAGAAATCACGGCCCACCAGAATCAAGGGAATGCCAGGGGTTTTCCGCGTCTGAATCAACGTTAAGGCTTCTAGCAGTTCATCGAGTGTTCCAAAACCGCCGGGCATCACCACATAGGCCGTGGCGAATCGCACGAACATATACTTGCGGGCGAAGAAATGCCGGAAGGTTTGTGAGATGTCCTGATACGCATTGGTGCGTTGTTCATTCGGAAGTTGGATGTTGAGTCCGACGGAAGGGCTGCGCCCCTGCCAGGCTCCCTTGTTGGCGGCCTCCATCACACCGGGGCCTCCGCCGGAAATCACGGAAAAACCTGCATCGGAAAGCAAGCGTGCGATACGCTCGGTGAGTTGATACACCGGTGATTCCGGCGAAAGCCGTGCGCTGCCAAAAATAGAAACCGCCGGTCGAATGGTGGAGAGGCGTTCGGTAGCCTCGACGAACTCTGACATAATGCCGAACACACGCCAAGCCTCACGAGCCGTTGTTATCGGGGCTGCTGGGGGTGTCACCATCACTTTAGCCATGAATACTTCCTCCCTTCTTCTCGTCGACGGTTCATCCTACCTCTATCGCGCCTTCCACGCGCTGCCGGAACTCAAGAACCGTGAGGGGTTCCCCACGGGGGCCATTTACGGCGTTCTCAACATGTTGCGGCGCATGGAGACCCCTACGTCCAATCCATCCCATGAGCATCGTGCCATAGTTTTTGATGCGAAAGGCAAAACTTTTCGGGAAGATTTGTTTCCCGCTTACAAGGCGCATCGCCCCCCCATGCCCGATGATCTGGTCGCCCAGATCGCCCCGCTCCATGAGTGCCTCCGCGCTTTGGGCTGGCCGATTGTCATGATCGAAGGGGTTGAAGCAGACGACGTGATCGGCACGTTGGCGCGGCAAGCGGTGGAGGCGGGGTTGGATTGCCTCATTTCTACGGGCGACAAGGATTTTGCACAACGGGTTGGCCCACAGGTTCGGTTAATTAACACCATGACGAACGAGCTGCTTGATGAGGCAGGGGTGCTGGCCAAGTTTGGCGTGCCGCCGAATCGCATCGTCGACTACCTAGCCTTAATCGGCGATGCCGTGGATAACGTGCCAGGCGTACCCAAAGTGGGGCCTAAAACGGCCGTGAAATGGCTCACGCACTATGGAACGCTGGAGGCCATCGTTGAACATGCCGGAGAAATCGGCGGAGTTGTGGGCGAAAATTTGCGAGCCCACCTGGATTTTCTCCCCCTAGGGCGGCAATTGGTGACCATCGTGTGCGATCTGACGTTACCCGTGCGTGCGGAAGATCTGGTGAGTGCGCCCCCTGACCCCAAAAAACTTAATGAACTCTTTGCGAAATTTGGATTCAAGAGTTGGTTGACGGAAGACGTGAAAGCAATAACCCCCGTCACAGAAAACGAATCTCAAGGGGATGCCTCTGTGGATGTTGTCCTGCGTCGCATGGAAGCGACGGGGGTATTGATCGACGTATTTGCCTTAGCCCAACAAAGTGAAGAGCTGGGTCGGAAAATGGCTCAGTTGGAAGGGGAAGCGCACCGTCTGGCCGGACAACCCTTCAACCTGAATTCACCCAAACAACTCGCCGACATTCTGTTTGTAAAGCAAGGGTTGCCGATTATCAAGCGCACGCCCACCAAGGCTCCCTCAACGGACGAAGAAGTGCTGGAGAAACTGGCTCTCGATTTTCCCCTCCCTCAAAAAATTCTCGATTACCGCAGTTTTGCCAAACTCAAAAACACCTATACCGACAAGCTACCGGGCATGGTCAACCCCGTCACAGGCCGGGTGCATACGCATTTTTCGCAGACGGTCGCGGTGACAGGGCGGATTTCCTCTTTCGACCCAAATTTGCAGAACATTCCGGTCCGCACGACGGAAGGCCGACGCATTCGCCAAGCCTTCATTGCTCCCGCCGGACACGTTCTGGTTTCCGCCGACTATTCGCAAATCGAACTGCGCATCATGGCGCATTTATCCCGAGACCCCCGTCTGCTGGAAGCCTTCACGCAGGGCGAAGATGTCCACCGGATGACCGCCGCAGAGATGGCCGGCATTCCCGTCGACGAAGTGAGCACCGATCAACGACGTGCCGCCAAGGTCATCAATTTCGGCTTGATCTACGGGATGAGTGCGCATGGTTTAGCTCGCACACTCGGCATCGAACGCAGTGCGGCGCAAGCCACCATGGATCGTTACTTTGCCCGTTACTCTCGTGTAGCCCAATACATGGAAGAAATCCGACAGGCGGCTAGGGAGCACGGTTATGTCGATACCGTTTTTGGTCACCGAATCATGACACCGGACATTCAATCGCCCCACGCAAGCCGTCGCCAAGCCGCAGAACGGGCTGCCATCAACGCCCCCATGCAGGGAACGGCGGCGGACATCATCAAAATGGCCATGGTGGCCGTGCAGGACTGGCTGGATGCAAAACATCTCGCCTCCCAGTTGATCCTTCAAATACATGACGAACTGATCTTGGAAGTACCCGATGCCGAACTGACGCTTGTCCGCGCTGAATTGCCGCGCTTGATGGGCGAGGTGGCGAAACTTTCCGTGCCGTTACTGGTCGACGTGGGCGTGGGGATGAACTGGGATGAAGCGCACTAACTCGCATGGTCACTAAGCCCACCCTTGTTACAGCAAGAAATTAGCGACAGGCCTTCAGGCCTGTCGATGAAATCCGTTAAATGCGATTAAACGCCCGCCCCCCTTCGCCCCCCTCTCGGGGGGGGCTTATCAGCTCGCTACGCTCGTTTGATACGAGGTACTCCGAACTGTTTTTTTCATGTTGCTTGGGTATTTCACGCTAACGGGCATGGCGAATCGCCACCCCGCATCATGAAACATGCCCCATTGACCCCCATCCCCTCCCCAACCCTCCCCTTGAAGGGGAGGGAGAGATGCTCCTCCCCCTTCAAGGGGGAGGCTGGGAGGGGAGGGAGAGATGCTCCTCCCCCTTCAAGGGGGAGGCTGGGAGGGGGATGGGGAATGTGTTTCACGCTAATTGGAAGGCGTTTCTGAGTCATTCCAGCGCAATTCTCAATGCCGCCGTGGTTGCCCAGGGGGCGAAAAATAGGGCTAACGCCAGAAGGGCGGCCAGTAATGACAAATGCCCTCCGGCACCCAGACCGGAAATGTGGGCTTCTACCGCACCGGCACCGAATACCAGGGCGGGGACGTAAAGCGGCAACACCAGTAGCGAGAGCAATACGCCGCCGCCGCGCACGCCTAGGGTGAGGGCTGCGCCGATGGCACCGATGAGGCTCAACAGAGGGGTTCCCAACAACAATGCCGCGACCAATATGAGTAGTGCATCGGCCTCTAGATCAAACTGAATGCCCAAAATAGGAGCCAGCAAGACCAAGGGGAGTCCCGATACCAGCCAGTGCGCGGTAATTTTTCCGGCCACCAGCAACCCCAAAGGAGTGGGAGACAGGGCGATTTGTTCTAACGTGCCGTCAAGATGATCGGGGGCGAAGAGGCGGGACAATCCCAGCATGGTGGCTAACAGGGCGGCGACCCATAACACGCCGGGCGCAATTTTTTTCAGCAGAGCCGCTTCCGGCCCGATGCCTAAAGGAAAAAGACTAACGACGATGATGAAGAAAAAAAGGGCGGTCAGCACTTCGCTCTTGCGTCGCATCGCCAATAAAAGATCGCGGCGGAGAATCGCCAAAAATGCGTTCATAGTTTGATGACCTTGCCATGCGGCATCGGCATGGCTTGATGACTGGTGAGGATGACCAGGCCGCCGTGGGACAAGTGTTCTCCGATGACACCAGAAAGCAGTTCGACGGCTTTGACATCCAGAGCCGTGAAAGGCTCATCGAGAATCCAGAGCGTGGCTTTGCGGGTGACGAGTCGGGCCAACAGCACGCGCCGTTTTTGGCCGGCCGACAGGAAACGCACGGGGAGTTCTTCGCGGCCACGAAGACCAAAGCGAACTAAAGTAGCCAGAGCTTCAGGGGCGGATAGCGCAATACCATCCAGTGCGGCGGAGAGTTGAAGGTTTTCCAGCGGGGTCAGTTCTTCCTTGACGGCTCCGTAATGTCCCAGATAAAGCATTTCACGGCGATAGTCATCGCTTCCCTGGGTGACAAGTTCTCCGCGCCAACGAATCTCACCTTCGGTCGGAGGGGCTAGTCCCACCAAGGCGCGCAGGAGCGTGGTTTTGCCGACTCCATTTTCGCCTTGCACGTGCAACCACTCTCCGGGTTCAACGGTCAAGTTGAGTCCAGAAAAGAGGCGGCGTTCGCCACGAGAACAGGAAAGTCCGGTAACAGTCAGGTGAGGGTGCAACATGGGGCGCGATTGTGCCTGAAAACATGAATGGTAACTACTCAGGTCGGTGTCAATCTCCCTCCACTTCAAGGGGAGGTCTGGGGTGGGGATGAGGTTTTACGCGGAATTCCCCACCCCATCCCCCTCCCCGCCTCCCCCTTGAAGGGGGAGGAGAGCTGTGTTCCGACCGGACCTGAGTAGGTAACATGAATGAATTTCCTCTATACTTCGCCGCTCCCGATAGACGAACCCTTATGGACATGACACACATGAAAGCGAAATCAACTCCTAGCGCAAAATATTCCGGCATTCCTACTGTGATCAACGGCAACGGTGCTGTGGCACAGGTGATGGGGCATGTCTGCGGTGGTGTGATTGGTTATCCGATTACTCCTTCGACAGAAATTTCTGAAATTTATGAAGCGTTTCGTGCGGATGGAGGAATGAATGTTTGGGGCAAACATCCGTTCTTCTTCATTCCAGAAGGGGAACATTCTGCGCAAAGCGGTGCGTTAGGTGCTGCTTTAACCGGTGGAAAATACATTTCCAACGCCTCATCAAGCCAGGGCATTCTGTATGGTCTTGAATCTCATTATGTAACCGCCGGTAAAAAAACGGGCGGGTTCGTGCTTCATGTGGCCGCTCGTGTTGTTTCTAAACATTCGCTTAACGTCATGGCCGGGCATGATGATGTTTATGCCCTGATTTCTTCAGGTTACACCATTCTGTTTGGTTCCAATCCGCAGGAAGCAGCAGACTTGGCCGCGATTTCCTATCGCGTGGCTTCGCTGTCCTTGATTCCCGTTGCCAACGCGATGGATGGCTTTTCAACCAGCCACATGATGAGCGAAGCGCAGATGCCAGAACCTGCTCTGCTGCGCGAATATTTGGGTGATCCAACGGACAGGATTACCTGCCCCTCGGTAGCGCAAGACATTCTGTTTGGTGCGAAGGGGCGTGTGGCGCAACTAGGCATGTATCTATCCGCTCGTGAAGCTGATTTTTCGCCCGAAAAGCTGAAGAAATTAAATGAATGGCTCAAGACCAACGCCGCGCAGGTGGAACAGGACAACGCGGGTGAGAAAATTGATAAAACGCTTGCGTGGATACCGGAAGAACTACAGGGTCAATGGGCGCGTCAGTGGAAAAATGCGCATGAAGTGGGCACGCGTCAACGGGTCCCTGCTTTGGTCGACATTCACAATCCGGGTCTAACAGGGGCGGTGCAGAATCAACCCGATTTCCAGGCCGGGGCTGCGGATCACCGCACGCACTTTGTCGCAGAAGTGCCGCGTTTCGTTCGCCAAGCGATGGAAGAATATGCCCTGATGACGGGGCGCACCTATTCACCGGTGCAGACGTTTCAGTGCGAAGACGCAGACGATGTCATGGTGTGTTTGGGTTCTGTCACCGACGATGCCGAAGCCGTGGCCGAGCATCTGCGCGGGCAGGGTAAGAAGGTTGGTGTCATCTCGATCAAGCTGTTGACTCCCTTCCCAGAGGCTGAATTTATCGCAGCGGTAGCAGGTAAGCGTGCCATTACCGTGATGGAGCGTTCCGATCAACTGGCATTGACCGCAGCGGTGCGCCAGGCCCTTGCCAAGGCGATCGAGAACAGTGGCAAGAACAAGCCCCATGCGGCTATTCCGGCTTTATCAACGTTGCCAAAAATTGTCACTGCCATTTTCGGTTTGGGTGGACATGATCTTCAACCCCGTCATCTGGTGGCCGCTTTCAAGAACATGGAAAAAGAAGCGAGTGCGCCGTTTGTGTATCTCGGCTCACAATTCTTCTCGAAAACAACCGATCCTCGCATGACTGAAATTCAGGCGCGGTTGAAAGCCGCCTATCCAGAAACCGAGCTAATGGCTTTGGAAGCTGGCGTCAATCCTGATCTGTTACCCAAAGGCGCGTTCCGCGTGCGATTCCATTCAGTGGGTGGTTACGGCACTATTGCCTCCGGCAAATTGCTGACCGATATTCTGTCGGGTGCATTGAATCTGCATTCCAAGGCGGCGCCAAAATACGGTTCTGAAAAGAGCGGAGCCCCCACCAACTACTACATCACCTTGTCCCCGGAACTGGTCAAAATTACCAATGCGGACTTAGAAGATGTGGAGGTCGTGTTGTCCCCCGACCATAAAGTGTTTTCGCATACCAACCCGTTGCGCGGGTTAGCGGTCGGTGGCACGTTCATCCTGCAAACGTCTGATTCCGCTGAAGTCGTCTGGCGTTCACTGCCCGATGCGGCGAAGAAGACGATTCGTGAAAGAAAAATCCGCTTCTTCGTTATTGACGCTTTTGCAGTTGCCAAGAAACATGCACCTACCGCTGATCTGGAAACCCGCATGATGGGGATTGCCTTCATCGGTGCCGTGGCAGGGCATGTGGAACAGGTGACGAAAGGGGCATCACTGGAATCCATGCTGGAAAAAATTGAAAGCCAAATCGCTAAGAAGTTTGGTGGAAAAGGCGGTGCGGTGGTCAAAGGCAACATGGCTGTTATCCGTGAAGGCGTGGAAGCCACGCAGCGCGTGAATTACGATGCTTTTGCCAATACGCCGATCACGAGTAGTGGCACGTTGACGTCGGCTATTTCGGCGAGTGTGTGTCAAGCGGGAAGTGGTTCGGCTTGCGCGGGTTTTTATGACCGTGACTATTACGACAAGATGATTGCAACGCCCTTCCGCGAAGGCACGATCAGCGAAGCACCGGTGTTGCCGGGGTCGGGTTGTTTCATGCCGGCCGGATGTGCCTCCATTAAAGACAAGGGGTTGTTCCGTCGCAGTGTGCCGGAATTTTTGGCCCCTTTATGTACCGGTTGCATGGAATGCGCGATGGTGTGCCCCGATGCGGCTATTCCGAACCTAGTGCATGACATCCATGCACTGCTGTTGACAGCGATTGCAAAACTTGAAGTCACGGAAATACAGAAAGATGCCCTGCGTAATTTAGTGCCGCCGCTCTCAGAAACTGTGCGCGAGAAGATGCGCCAAGGCAAATCTGACCGTGCTTTCCACGAAATCGTCGCCGATGCCGTTGTATCAATGAATGGGGTGAGTGCGACGGTGGCAAAGAATCTTGCCAGCTTGCCTGCCGTTTTAGCGACCTATCCCGTCGCGCAAACGCGCCCCTTCTTCGATGCGGCAGAAAAAGCTACGGCGGGCACGGGCGGCTTGTTTGCCGCCATCATTGACCCTTGGAAATGCACGGGTTGCTTGGAATGTGTGGCGGTCTGCGGCCCCGGCGCATTGGTCGCACGCAATCAGGATGCCGCGTTATCAGATGCCTTGCAAAACCGGTTCGAGTTTTCATCCCAGTTGCCGGATACGCCCGTTCGCTTTACCCAAGGGGCGACCCAGCCCGGTGGCGACATCAAGCGGCTTTTGTTGAGCCGTCCAAACTATTACGCCACAACAGGTGGACATGGCGCATGCCGTGGATGCGGTGAAGTGACGGCGGTGCGCATGATTATGGCGACCAACAAAGCCATCCATGAAAACCGTCGTAACGAACACGTCAAGGCATTGGAAGACATGCTGGCGACCTTGGAAGTCAAGCTGCAAGAAGCCGCAAGCATTGATGATACGCCGCGTCAAGCACGCATTACCGCGACGATTGCTCAATTAAATCAGCGGTTGTATCAGTTTGAAAGCGGCCCGTCCGGCAAGGGGCCTGCGGCAGCGGTTATCGCCAATTCAACGGGTTGTTCCAGCGTGTATGCCTCGACCTTCCCGTTCAATATGTATAACGATCCGTGGGTCAACAGCCTTTTCCAAGATGCTCAACCGTTAGCGAAAGGCATCTACGAAGGCTTGGCCGCTTCTGCCATTGACGATGCCCGTGCCCTGCGTGTCGCGTATCTGGAAATGAACAACGAGTATGTGCCGGCGATGCACGACAAAGCCTTGGCGTTACTCACGCCGGATCAATTCACGACGGAAGAAATTGGCTTAATGCCGACGGTAATGACCATCGGCGGCGATGGCGCGACTTACGACATTGGTTTTGGCGCATTCTCTCGTCTTTTAACGACAGATACGCCTGTGAAAGTGCTGGTGCTCAACACGGGGGCTTACTCCAACACGGGGGGGCAGGTCTCTACCGCGAGTCTGTCGGGGCAGGATGCCGATTTGTCGCGTCACGGAAAGCTGCATGGCGGAAAGCAGGAGGCGCGTAAGGAGTTGGGGTTGATTGCAGCCTTCCATCCTCGTGTGCTGGTGGCGCAATTAAATACCGCCTTGACCTCGCACTTCCTCAAAAACACGGCCACTTTCCTGACGCGCACAGACGGTCCCGCTGTGCTGGACGTGTACACCTCTTGTCAGCCTGAACATGGCGTGACCGATGATGCGGCGAACCGTCAGGCTCTTCTGGCCGTCAATTCCCGCATGAGTCCGGTCTTTGTCCATGATCCTCATGCAGGATGTTCGTTGAAGGAACGCTTCTCCCTGGAGGGCAACCCGGATATCGATAAAACCTGGACCACGACCACGCTTGAATACTTTGAAAATGGTCAGTTGCAACTGAAAGAAATTCCGCTAACCACGGCCAGCTTTGCGGTCACCGAAGGTCGGTTCAAAAAGCATTTCAGCAAACTGGCCGAGGATGCGGACGCGCTGTCCATTGATGCCTACGTTGACCTTGCACAGGCGGCCCGCAAGGGTAAAACTCCGTTCGTCTGGTCGACCAAGGAAGGCAAGCTCATCCGTCTGGAAGTTTCGCAAACGATGGTGGGATTAGTGGAAGAACGGCGCAGAAACTGGCGCATGCTGCAGGAACTTTCCGGTCAAACGATGGTGCAACACGATGCAGCGCATGGGGCAGAAATCGCAGCCCTGCGTTCGCAATATCAGACCGCACTGGCTTCTCGTGAAGATTCCATTGATGCCATCGCAAGAACGATGTCTCAACTGGCTGCTTCGTCCAAGGCTCCTGCCTCGGGGGGAGGCTTTCCGGTGGCTGTTGTCGCCGCTCCTGCAACTCGGTTAGCCGCTGCTGCTTCAACCGCTATCGTTTCCATGACGGATGAAACCCTATGCACCGATTGCAAGACTTGTTATCAGGAATTGCCAGGATTGTTCGAGAAAACCAAGATCGTGGTGGATGGCAAACCCAAGGAAATTGCTCATTTGATTCCTGGTGCAGTAGATAAGGTCACACTCACCCCAGAACTCAAAGCTAAAATTGCCAAAGTTATCGCCAACTGCGACGCGGAGATCATTGTATGAGTAACGATCTTCACCGCTATCTGGACGCGGAAACAGCGGTAGAAACGCTAA
>JAUYFZ010000243.1 GCA_030689585.1 Rhodocyclaceae bacterium
CCATGTGCGTATTGATGCCGACACCGGCACTGCCCAAGATGGCGGTCTCTTTTACACCGAAAATCTGCCGCCAGAATCCTTGCTCGTCGCTCCCCTGCTGGCAAGCCAAACGCGCACCGGCAAAGGCGACGCTTCACCCGCAGAGATCGTCATGATGCAAATTAGCACCGTCATAAACGGCAAACTGTTACAGATCGGCGGCGATGCCACTACTGGACGCGGGCTAGTGCTGGCAAAAGTCGTGGAGGGCAAATAAATGGCTCAGACACTAGAACAACAACGTGCGCAGGATGCGTGGAACTACACCAAGGAACACGTCAACATCGCCAAAGGCTTGCCCTCGCTCATCATGAACAGCGGCTTGATGCAGGTGCTGGCGTTTTGCCATGAAAAAAAGAAAGAGAACGAACAAGTCGCAAGTGACTTGCGTAAATGGCTAGGCAAACGCTTTAGTAATGACCCCAATTTTGATCTCTTTATGGTCAAACTAATGAACGCCAAACCCAGCGACTACCAAGCCATTACTGCCGAAGCGTTTGCTTGGTTACGCTGGATGCGACAAATGGCAGCCGCACGGATTAAAGGAGACTGACATGCCAATTGCTGCCGTTCCAAATTATCTGGGTACCGATTTCAGGACCGCCTCACCAGGAATGCGCTTTGGCATGTATCTCAAACTGTGGGAAGGCTCGGCATGGTCAAAAAGTAAGGATAAGCCACTTGATACTGCTAAAACACTCACCCCCAACGACCAACAAACCATGCACGGTTTGTTGGCGCGTCAAAAGCAAACCTTCGACACATCCACCGCACCAGAAGCCAGTCTGCGCTTTGAAGCCATTGCCACCGCGCCCTTCACCACCGGCCTGGGCAACGAACATCCCTTAGAAAACGGCTTTGCTTTTCTCAATCCCTACGGATTGCCCTATCTGCCCGGTAGCGGCATAAAAGGGGTGCTTCGTCAGGCGGCACGCGAACTGGCGAGTGACGAATGGGGCAGTGAAAGCGAATGGGAAGAGACCGCGATTACCTTTCTCTTTGGCAAAGAATCAGCCGACGGCGAAACAGAACACCAGCGCGGCGCACTCACCTTTTGGGATGTCATTCCACAAATCAAGGGCGATAAATTAGCAGTCGAAATCATGACCCCGCATCAAAGCCACTACTACCAGCAAAAAAACGACAGAAAAGCAGGAAACAGCACAACCCCACACGAATCGGGGCAACCAAATCCCATTACCTTCCTCACCGTGCCGCATGGCTCTGGCTTTGTGTTTCATGTGCAATGCAACCTTACCCACCTAAACCGTCTCGCCCCCGAGTTAGTACGAAACGAACAATGGAAAACACTACTCAAAACCGCCTTTGAACACGCCTTCGAATGGTTAGGGTTTGGTGCCAAAACAGCGGTGGGTTATGGCGCGATGCAATCAGAAGCACAACGTCTCACCCAAAAAGAAATGGCCGAAAAACGTAAGGTCGAAGAGAAAGAACAACAGAAAGTCCAACAAGCCGCGGCGCGAGAACAAAATGCCATTGAATGGCAAGGTACGCGGATCAAATTCGATCCTAGAAACAAATCGCTCACCGTTGAAAAAGACGGAAAAACAGCGATTGCCATTCAACCAGAAGGTGAGAATCTGTTAGCAACCTTACCGCCAGCAATACAAGCCAAAATCCGACAAAATCAATTCACCAAAGTAACCGCTTATATTGCTGACAGTATTTTGATGCGCGTCACGGTGCCATGATCGCACTCCCCCTCGCCCGCTACCGTCTCGAATTCACCGTCGAAACGCCGCTCTCACTTCCCGCTTACGCAGGTTCCACCCTGCGCGGCGCGTTTGGCGGAGCCTTGCGGGCAACGGCCTGCATCACAAAGCAAAAAACCTGCGAGTCCTGTCCGCTGCTACGAAGCTGCCCCTATGCCGTCATCTTTGAAACCCCACCACCTGCTGACGGACATGCCTTGCAAAAATTCACACAAGTGCCCCATCCTTACGTTATCGAACCGCCCGACTGGGGCGAAAAAATGTATGCACCAGGGGAGCCGCTCGCCTTCCACCTCGTCCTCGCGGGTCGCGCACTCGACCAATTGCCGCTGGTGCTCTGGGCCTTTGCCAAAGCCTTCAAACGCGGCGTGGGTAAAGGCGATGGCACGGCACGGTTATCCAGCGTTACCCATATAGGGGAAATCGAAACCGTCGTGCTTGAAAACATGGAATCGACCCTTGCGGAGCATCCTCACACTGTTCTACCAGAGCCGATTTTTTCGAACGACACACTCACGCTGACCATCAACACCCCCTTGCGCCTGCAAAAAAACGGTCATCCCATCGATGCCAACACCCTGACCGCCCGCGATCTGCTCATGGCACTGGTGCGGCGTATCGCGCTGATTCACGAATTCCACGGAGCCGGAGCATTGCCGCTCAACTTTACTGAACTGGCACAACAAGCCGAAGCCATCGCCTCAGAAAAAGAGCTGCGCTGGCGCGACTGGACCCGCTATTCCAGCCGACAGAACCAAAAAATGGCACTGGGCGGCGTGGTCGGGAAATGGACGCTCACCGGCGATCTCGCCCCCTTTATGCCCTTCCTGCATCTCGGTCAGTGGTTACACGCAGGCAAGGAAGCCACTTTTGGCATGGGTGCTTATCGATTAAAAACTCAACTGGATACAGCCTCATGATCTGGTTCGTCACCCGACACCTCGGCGCACTCGATTGGGCGCGTCAAAACAACATCGCCTTCGACTACCACGTCGTCCATCTCGATCCGGCAAACGTCCATAAGGACGATACGGTAATCGGCTCGCTACCGGTGAATCTTACTTTGAAGTAGGAGATTATTTGCTGAAGTGGTTTGTCAACGACATGATAGAATTGAACAAATTAAATCAGACATCCAATAGACACCTTACCAATGAATACGATTTTCCAATATCATCCCGCGCAACATGTTGTTTCAAAAGGATTAAAAAGCATCTAACAGTAGCAACATTGCCCTGATTTCAAAGGGATTAAGACGCAACTTCAATCTTGCGCGTGTGCGCCGGTAGGGGTAGCAACATTGCCCTGATTTCAAAGGGATTAAGACAACAGCTCCGTGTGCCACTTCAGGGAAATATGTAGCAACATTGCCCTGATTTCAAAGGGATTAAGACAGACCCGACCTGCTTCGACGGAAGGTAATAGCGAAGGTAATAGGGGACAGACCACGGTTTTCTGGTAACCTCATTAGCATCATCCTTTCTTGTTCCGTACAGGATTATTATTTGACTTGAGCAATCTGACTCAAGAAACGGGTATTACTCAAAGCACGTTCCAATGCGGGACGCAGCAGCCGTTGGCAGGAGGAAACATGATCTACTTTGTTACACGCCATGCGGGCGCGATTGAATGGATGCAGCAACAAGGCTTATCCGTTGATAAGCAGTTAATTCATCTGGATATCAATATTATTGAATCAGGTGACACCGTCATTGGAATTCTTCCCGTTAATTTGGCGGCGGAAGTTTGTGCTAAAGGTGCTTACTTCTTTAACTTAAGTCTTGATATACCCATTACCATGCGTGGCAAAGAACTTACTGCAAATGAATTGACACAATGTGGTGCACGAATTGAGCCTTATTACGTGGAGAAAAGATAATGGAACTAGATTTATGGCTAACGCTGGATAGAGCCAGCATTGCTGTGGGGATTATTTTAGCGATTCCCGTCTTTTGGACGTGGTGGCAAGTGGTGTTTGGCGAACGCCAACAACGAAAAAAACGACTGGCTGACATTTCCCGTTCACCAGGGCATCGTCCTAGCATTTTAATCGTTGATTTACTGCCGGGAAAAAACATTAAAGGTGGCGTGGTAGAACACATACACAAGGACGCTGAATTAAAGAAAATTCCAAAGGAACTAATTCAAGAAATTGTGCACACCCAAGCATTGAGAACCACAGAAACACTCGATCTTGTGAATGAAATGCGCACAGCCATCAGAAAACTGATGGAGTCAGGCGTTGATGTAATTCACCTATTTTATGGCGGACCTGGTATAGCGGCATTGCTTTTAGGCGCAGAGCTTTCTAATGGTGCGCGGGTATTGATGTATCACTATGAGCAAGGGAGCTACTTGAACTTTGGTGTATTAGAACCATTACGTTACGAAAAATCATGACCATTCACATTCTGCTAGTTTCAGCCCAAGCAGCCCCCAACCTGCTACCTGCGCTTGATTCCTCCATGAAGCCGACTGAAGCCATATTGCTGGTGAGCAAAGCCATGTCATCACGCGCCGATGCACTTGAAAAAGTACTGAAGGAAAGCGGCGTTAAAACTAGTCGCATCGCATTGGCTAATGAGCACGACTTTACTGTAATGGAATCCACCCTACTTGATATTGCTGCCGCGCAAGAAAATCAAGACATCGCACTCAACCTCACGGGTGGCACAAAACTCATGGCACTGGCGGCACAATCTATTGCACAAGCGGCAAATTGGCGCATGTTTTATGTCGATGCAGATACCGATGAAGTCATTTGGTTAGGTAAAAATGCGCAAACCCCTCACAAACTTAGCGAACAATTGCGTTTGCGGCACTATCTACGTGCCTATGGCTTTGAATTGCAAGAATCGCCGAACCGTCCGCAAGCAACCCGCGCACAACGCGATCTGACCCAAACGCTGATTACCCAGATTGGCAGTCTCGAAGCCCCCATCACACAGCTCAACTGGCTGGCGCAGCAGGCTGAAGACCGGCGACAACTCACCATCCAGATGAACCAAACCCAGCAGGACAGCCGCAGCTTGGAAGCCCTGCTACGCAATTTCACCGATGCGGGAATCCTGAGCGTGAAGGGAGACCACATTACCTTTCCCGACGAAGTCGCACGCGACTTCGTCAAAGGAGGCTGGCTCGAACACCATGTTTATGATGTGGTGGCAAACGTAACCGGCGACCTTGCTATTCGCGACAAGGCGATGAACCTCACCGTTAGCAATCAAGGCGTGATCAACGAACTCGACATCGCGCTGATGGCACGCAATCGGCTCTTCGTCATCGAATGCAAGACCGCACGAATGGACAAACCAGAAGCTCCCAAGGCTAATGACACCCTGTTCAAACTCTCCGAGGTCTGCCGTCGCGTCGGTGGTCTGGGCACTCGCGGCATGTTGGCCAGTTACCGACCTCTGCGCCCGTCAGAAATGAAGCTGGCACAGGCACTCAATATCGAACTGGTCTGTGGCAATGAACTGACCAATCTGAACGGACGGCTTAAATCCTGGATCAGGAAATAGCCACGGCCCCGCTGGGATAAAAGGGGCGCTACCCTCTACTACTACTGCGAACACTTCCCGATCGGTATATTTCGCTTGCCTTACAAATCAAAGACGGTCATAATTTCCCGAACAGGAAATTTATATGACTACCCCCATCCAAACATCTGACCACCTAGGCAAGGCCGTCCGCACAGCACGCAAAGCCCTCCGGTTAACACAACCTCAACTGGCACTTGCTGCCGGTGTGGGCGTGCGCTTTATCGTCGAATTGGAAGCCGGCAAACCAACCGTTCGCCTAGAAAATGTCCTGCGAGTTATCCATGCACTGGGCGGCTCGCTTGTCCTTGAGGGCATGGAATATCCAGCCGATCACAGGGAATCGACGCAATGAACAGGCTGCTTGATGTCTGGTTATTTGACCATCAAGTAGGCAGTTTGGCGCAAGTTGATGGTCGGCTGAACTTCACTTATTCCGCAGCGTGGCACCAATCTGAAAGCTCCAGCCCGTTATCGCACGCATTACCCCTGCAAGCCGAAACATTCGATGACAAAGCCACACGCCCTTTCTTTGCCGGTCTGCTCCCTGAAGGGGATAAGCGCAAACTCATCGCACAAACCTTGCACGTCTCGCGCCAAAACGACTTCGCACTGCTCGATAGCATCGGTGGTGAATGTGC
>JAUYFZ010000245.1 GCA_030689585.1 Rhodocyclaceae bacterium
GAAATGCCGGAAATGGACGGTTACATCCTGACAAAGAATGTCAAATCCGATGCGCGGTTCAACGGCATCCCGATCATCATGCACTCCTCACTCTCCTCCATGTCAAACCAGCAACTGGGCAAATCGGTCGGGGTCGATGAATATGTGCCGAAATTCGAGCCTCAGCGACTGGCCGAAACGCTGTCTCGCCTGTTACTGGGAAACGCACCCAAAGGAAATGAGCCATGAGCACCGCTGTCGCCAATACCTCCCTGCTGGAAAACATCGATGCCCGCACCAAACTGGCCGGTTCCAACCGCATGGAGATTCTGCTGTTCTCCCTGGGAACCCATGAAATCTTCGGCATCAACGTGTTCAAAGTACGTGAAGTCAGCCGAACCCCCACCATTACCAAAACCCCCAACATGCCCGCCGGGGTCGAAGGTCTCATCAGTTTGCGGGGCAATGTCATCCCTGTCATTTCGCTCACGAACGCCATGCAGTTGGCCGATGCCCCCCCAGGTCGAGGCGGCTCTATGATGGTGACGGAATACAGCAAGCGCACGCTGGGTTTCTTGGTGCATGGCGTCGACCGCATCATTCGCGTGGAATGGGAAAAGGTTCGTGCGCCCGAATCCGTTGTCACGGGTGGATTACACGCTTACATCACCGCCATCACAGAACTGGAGGATGGTCGCCTCGTCTCCATCATTGATGTCGAGCAGATACTGGCCAATACTTTCGGCGATAAGATCACCGGTCAAATCGACCCGATGGAGGATGGCGAACATTTCAATGTCTTCTTCGTCGATGATTCTGCCGTGGCTCGCAAGAAAATCGCCGAAGTGATCGACAAGCTGGGCGTGGCTCACAAACATGCCTTGAATGGTCGTGAAGCCTGGACACGTTTATCTGGCATGGCCGCTCATGCTCAACAGATGAACCGAGATCTGCGCGAAGAAGTCGCTTTGATCCTAGTTGATGCCGAAATGCCCGAAATGGACGGTTATGTCCTGACCAAGAACATCAAGGCTGATTCGCGTTTCAATGGCATCCCCGTGGTCATGCACTCTTCGCTGTCTTCTGAAGCCAATCGAACGATGGGGCAAAATGTCGGGGTTGATGCTTATTGTCCCAAATTCGATGGCGGTGCACTGGCCGAAACATTGCGCTCATTGCTGATGAAATCCGCCCACCAATGAACTTCTGGAGAAATCTATGCCTGTAGACCACGCAAAAATCAAGTTTCTGGTCGTCGATGATTTTTCGACGATGCGCCGGATCGTTCGTAATCTGTTGAAAGAACTAGGGTTCACCAACGTCGAAGAAGCAGAAGATGGGGCTATCGCGCTCCAAAAACTCCAAGCCGGTAATTTTGAATTCGTGGTGTCCGACTGGAACATGCCCAACATGGACGGACTCACCCTGCTTCAGACGGTTCGTGCGGACGAAAGGCTCAAAACCTTGCCCTTCCTGATGATCACGGCCGAAGCAAAGAAGGAAAACATCATTGCCGCCGCCCAAGCCGGCGCGTCGGGTTATATCGTCAAGCCCTTTACCGCCGCCACCCTGGGCGAAAAAATGACGAAAATCTTTGAAAAACTAGGGTGGACATAATGTCAGTGCCCATCAACCTAACTGAAGAAGGAGACTCGGCCGATCTGCAAGCCCTCTTCGACAGCATCGCCACCGCAGCCCCACCCGTGTCTGCCGCTTACCCCGACCCCAACACTTCAGGGGATTCGGATGAACTGCAAGCCCTGTTCGACACCGTCGTTTCCCACGTATCCGCCCCCGTTGAAGATGCCTTGAAAACGATGGCCCCTGCCTCTCCTTCTCCCGTCGATGATGACGAAGCCGTCTTTAACCGTTTGGGACAAATGACCCGCCGCTTACATGATGATTTGCGCGACTTAGGCTATGACAAGACACTGAAAGATGTCGCCCAACAAATACCGGACACTCAGGCACGCTTGTCCTACGTGGCCCAGATGACCGAACAGGCGGCCTCTCGCGTCTTGAATGCCGCCGACATCGTTTCCCCCATTCATGCGGAACTTTCCTCCCGAAGCACTGATTTGGCAGCCCGTTGGGACAAGATGTTTGCCAATCAACTCTCCGTGGAAGAATTCAAAACACTGGCGGCCAACAGCGGGGCTTTTTTCCGAAACTGTCCGGTCATGCTCTCAACTGCCCAGGCCCAGATGACAGAAATCATGCTGGCACAGGATTTTCAGGACCTCACCGGGCAGGTACTCCGAAAAGTGGCCGACATCGTGCAAGTCATGGAATCGCAGTTACTGAAGGTGTTGATCGATGCCGTGCCAGAAGACAAAAAGCAGGCGGTGGATACCCTTATGAATGGCCCGGTCATCAGCTCAGCAGGACGTAATGATGTGGTAACCACCCAAGAGCAAGTCGATGATCTACTCGATAGTCTTGGTTTTTGATTGCAAGGGATGAATCATGAGTGACTTTTCAGGAATGGAAGACCTTCTCCAGGATTTTCTGGTCGAAGCCAGCGACATGCTCTCCGGTGTCGACAACAAACTCGTCGATCTCGAAAAGAATCCGAATGATCGCAACCTGTTGAACGACATCTTTCGAGGGTTTCACACCATCAAGGGCGGCGCGGGATTTCTCAATGCCACTCATCTGGTCACCCTTTGTCACTTGACGGAAAACCTCTTCGACAAGCTGCGCACGTTTGAAATGTCCCTGTCACCCGAACTAATGGACCTCATCATGGCCGCCACCGCCGGGGTTCGGAGCATGTTTGACACATTGGAACGTGGCTCACAGCCGCGTACCGCGGATCCGGCTCTACTCGATGGGTTAAAGGCTGCACTGGCCGGTCAGTTGGTTGTACCCGCAGCGGCTCAAGGACAGCCATTGGGGGCTGTTCCTACAGCGCCTCCTCCTGTTACTGTTGCTCCTGTTACTGTTGCTCCTGCACCCACGGCGGCCCCCTCTCCCCAACCCCTCTCTCCTAAGGTGGGAGGCGCTTCTGCTACGGCGACTCCAGATTGGGATGGTCTCTTTCAAGCGGTCGCCACCACCACACCGGCTCCAGTCGCTTCGGTAGCCGTGGCTCCCCTGCCCCCCTCCGTACCCGCAGTCGCGCCACAAGTCGTCGCAGCTCCCGCACCGGCTCCCGCACCGGCCCCCGCCATGCCGTCACTTCCGGTCGTCGCGGAAACTCCAGAACAGATCATTGCCCATGCCGTGGGTCGGCGCACCATCGACAAACCGGGTTACCAAGGCCCGCCTGCGGGCCGTCGTCCCGAAGAGAAAACACGGGACAATTCGATCCGCGTCGATACGGGGCGACTCGATCAGGTACTCAACCTTTCCGGTGAAATCGGTCTGACCAAAAACCGGTTGAACTCGCTACGAAGCGACATCATCAACGGTCGCTCGGACAGCGAAACCCTGCACTCACTCGATCAATCCGTCAGTCAGCTTGATCTACTCGTGTCCGATTTGCAAAACGCGGTCATGAAGACCCGTATGCAACCGATTGGCCGCCTGTTCCAGAAGTATCCACGCATTGCCCGCGATCTGGCCCGCTCCCTCGGAAAAGACGTGGAGCTGGTGTTGGTCGGCGAAGACACCGAAATCGACAAAACGATGATCGAGGATCTCTCCGATCCGCTCATTCACCTAATCCGCAATGCCGTAGATCACGGCGTAGAACCCTCGGCAGAACGTCCCGCACTCGGCAAACCCACCAAATCCGAAGTACGCCTAGAGGCCCGTCAGGAAGGCGATCACATCGTTCTGGTCATCTCCGACGATGGACGCGGAATGAGTGCTGAGCGTCTGCGTGCCAAAGCACTCGAAAAAGGCCTCATCACAGATGAAGAGGCCAACGCGATGGATGAACGCCAAAGCTATAACCTCGTCTTTCTGCCCGGCTTTTCAACCAAGGATGTCGCCTCCGATGTATCGGGTCGCGGGGTCGGGATGGATGTCGTCAAGACCAACATCCAGAAACTGAACGGCTCCATTGAAATCAAGTCCAGTCCAGGCAAAGGCAGTACCTTCACCATCTCCTTGCCCCTCACGCTCGCCATCCTGCCCGTATTGCTGGTGCAATTAGGAAACCAACCCTTCGCCGTGCCCCTCTCGATGGTGCGTGAAATTTTGCCCATCGACATCGCCTTGGTACAAGAAGTCGGTGGTCGGGCCACTATGGTGGTTCGTGGCGAAGTCATGCCCATCTACCCGCTTCCCTTCCTGCTCGACTGGATACCGGAGCGCACCCCCGAATACGGTGTGCTGATGCAAACCTCCGAGCACACCTTTATCCTCGCCATTGACGGCTTCATGGGCAGGGAAGATGCCGTCATCAAGTCCCTCGAAGATTTTCGCCCGAAGGGAGTCGCCGGTGTTACCACACTCTCCAACGGACAGATCGTGCTCATTCTCGACATGAAAGAACTGATGAGCAATCTGGGCGGCGGACGCGGCGTGCCCCGTTCCACCTTTATTCCGCCACAAGCCCTAGCCGCTTAAACTTTCGATTCATCCATCCACCACGAAAGGAATCACCATGAAACGCACGACGCTCATCGCGCTGGCTGCCCTGTCTGCACTCTCATTCTCCGCACAAGCTGAAACACTGGAAATCTCTGGGGGCACAACCCCTTGGGCCGACAAGATCGAACCTAAACTGGCAGAATTCAAAGCCGCAGGCATCGAAATAAAATTCAACGGAGTGGGCACGGGGCGCGGCACGCTCGCCCTGATCGAAGGCAAAGTGCCCATGGCCACCGTAGGCGATACGCTCGAAGATTCCGTGGGAGCCGCCAAGAAAGCGGCCAAGCAGGAAGGCCGAGAAGTTACTGTCCCCGGCAACCTAGTTTTCACCAAAATTGGCACAGATGAACAGGTCGTCATCGTTCATAAAAGCAACACCGTTACCACACTGACCAAAGCGCAATTAAAAGACATCGGTACGGGCAAGATCACTAACTGGAAAGACGTGGGCGGCCCTGATCTGCCGATTAAAGTAGTGGTCACCGAGCCTTCACTCGCTCCCGGCCAGTTCTTCAAGAAAACGATGATGGACGGCGTGGATTATGTGCAAGGAGCCACGGAAGTGCGCTCTCCCAAAGAAGTCATCACTTGGGTATCGCGCACCCCAAGCGGTTTCGGGGCCGCCGCCGACGTGCACATGAAACAAAATCCGGGTGATGCCAAAGTCATCAAAGCACCTGTCATCATGCGTCCGATGGGTCTCATCACGATTGGACAGCCCACCGGGGCCGCCAAAAAAGTAGCCGATATGCTGGTGCAAAAATAATTGTAACCACTCAGGTCCGGTCGGAACAC
>JAUYFZ010000255.1 GCA_030689585.1 Rhodocyclaceae bacterium
GTATGCACACAAGTCGGAGCCTCTTACTCCTCCCCCTTCAAGGGGGAGGTTGGGAGGGGGATGGGGGGAAGAATTCCGCGTAGAACCCCATCCCCCTCCCAACCCTCCCCTTGAAGGGGAGGGAGATTGACGCCGACCTGAGTAGTTACAAAGAAAATTCGATAATTCACGAACGATTGCTGCCCGCAACTACAGGGAAGCTGTAGAGCCGACATTCCAGATTGCCGTTGAAAAGCGGGGTTTTGCGCTTGGGAGATAGGCCGATAGCCTTGGGCAATTGCGTATCCGCAGAAAGAAACCAGCAGTTCCATCCCGCAAAGTGTTTTTTTAACGCATCCCCCCAACGAGGGTAGAAAGCGGCGAGCGTGGCATCGTCCCCTAACCGTTCCCCGTAGGGGGGGTTGGCTATCAGGATGCCTTCCGGTGCAGGGCGTTCAAGGTTGAGAAGGTCGGCTTGCTGCAATGTCACCAGATCGTCTAATCCCGCGTGAGACAAATTCTGGCGCGTGCGAACAATGGCATCCGCTGCATGATCCGACCCCCATATCGGAAGCGGTGCATTCGTTACGTCGACCACAACACGTCGAGCCGCCGCTTCTGACCGGCATTGTTTCCATAGAGCGGGATCAAAATCGGACAATCTCTCAAACCCGAAGGCTCCCGCGTCGCGGGAAAGCCCCGGGGCATCGTTTAACGCCATGCCCGCAGCTTCCAGCAAAAAAGTTCCCGAACCGCACATAGGGTCCAGCAGGGGAATGCCGGGTTGCCAACCAATCAGGCGAAGAATGCCTGCCGCAAGATTTTCTTTGAGGGGAGCGACCACTTTGGCCATCTTGTGGCCGCGATTCCACAAGGGTTCACCGGAAGTATCCAGATAAAGCGTCGCCATGTCGGATGTCAGAAAACAATGAATGCGCACATCCGGGTCTTTGGTATTGACGCTAGGACGAACCCCCGTGTCGGCACGGAAGCGGTCACAGACGGCATCCTTAATCCGCAAGGTGGCAAATTCGATGCTCTTCAACGGGGAGTGCGTCGCCGTGATATGGATGCGAATCGTTCGATCAGGTGAGAACAAACGGGGCCATTTCACCTCTTGAGCAAGGTGGTAAAGATCGTTTTCGTCGCGATAAGGCGCACTGACTAACTGCCACAGCACCCGCGTGGCGATCCGTGATTCCAGATTGACTCGGTAGCAGGTTTCCAGCGACCCCGCAAACAGAGCACCGCCGGGTACCTGTTGAATGCTGACGGCACCCGCCGTGGCGAGTTCGGCAGTTAATACGTTTTCAAGACCACGAGGGCAGGGGGAAAAGAAGATTTCTTTAGCGTGAAATACACTCATTCGGAGTACCCTGTAACAATCGAGCGAAGCGAGCTGATGAGAATCCCCCGAGAGGGGGGCGAAGGGGGGCGGGTGTTTAATCGCATTTAACGAATTTCATAGAACGAGGGTTGGCTTGGCGACCATGCGAGTTAGGGGTAGCGTACCTTTTGATAATTCGCGCAGACCGTCCAGCACCATTTTTTGAGTACGGTAATGACCGACAGCCGTGACCTCCTGTTCGCGCACGATAGGGAAAGTATCGAGAATATAACTGGCCTCTTCCCGATTCAAACCGTACAGGTGCATGAACAGCGCGTCGAGGGCGGCCATGCGACGGCAGCGATCTTCTTCGTCCCAAATGAAAGGCGCACCCTCATAACCCATGTCGCGGGCGAAAGGAGCCATGTCGTGCGCCGTGTAGGTGAGATGCAGGACTTGATCACGGATGAAATCGGCGATTTTTGTTCCTCCGATTTTCTCCTCGAAGCGTTCCGGTGCGATGACGGGCAGTTGTTCGAGAATGTACCAGTTCAGATTTTGACCCTGCACTTTGGTGCGCAACACGAAATCGAATGCAAACGACGACAGGTTAGCCAATAGCAAGGGCGCGATACTTGCGTAAAGCGTTTCTGATCCGGTAGCAGGCAATAACATCGCCATGCTGTTGCCTACCCCGCACGTTGGCACGATGGCGGCAATCATCGTTCGTTGATTGGTTGGATTGGTAATTGCGCGGAATGACAGATACCAGTCGCGTCGCTCGTTCGGAGGAAGGTGGCTTGCGGCTACCCAATACTGCGGGGTTGGAGAAAACGACGTATCTGCTTTCTGTTTCACAGAGGTCGATAGGCTGGAGGCGACCACCTTGAGATTTTCTTCGTTGACCGTGACACTCGCAGCACGATGATCGAAATGCCAGATCATCTTGCCAACATACAACGGAACCACCACCTCGTCCTGTTTCTTTGCTTCCTTGCGCGTTAGAAACAGATGCGAGTCGTTGGTCATGTGAAACATCGTCACATACTTCACCGGCCAAACGCTTTTTTCTTCACCGTGACGATGATCGACCAAGATGGGATGCTCTCGGTAGAGGCGCATCGTGATCTCGGCATCGCGCTGGTTTCTGAAAATGGGCGCGGCGCCCGTATTGGGATTGACTCGCCTGAAATCTTCAGCCGATAGTTCAAGCAGGCGAGTCGGATCCTCTAGTTCTGCGATGTCGTGTAGGTAGAAAGCGCATTGTGAAACCGGGAAAACACGCTTCTTACCGCCAAAAACTAGGGTGCTGAACTTGAAAGATGAATGAACATCCGGGAAAAACACCTTCTTGTTTTCAAAATCGAAGAGTGCGCCCAATCGTCCGGTGGACGAAAGTCCGCTGAAGAATTCCGACGCGCCCTTATCGGCGGCGATACCGGAAGGGGTGAGCAGAGCCACGATGCCATCGTCGCTGACCAAGGATTGCGCCCGTTCGACGAACAGGCTGTAGAGATTGACATCACCCCCCCCTAGCAAAGGGTAATCCCCGCTTTTTGACAATACGCGAGTGTTCGCCAAAGCCGTATCACGCGCTTCTACATATTCTTTCCACAACGGGGCGGGGCCATGTTTCTTCTTTTCGAGGGCGTCGATCATCTGCTTACGATCAGCGGCACGAGGCTTTTTGGCGATAGCCGGATCACGCTCGGCAAACCATTCCACTTCCTGTAACTTGATGCGATCCCAAGGGGGGTTGCCGAGCACGATGTCGAACCCTCCCGGAAACACCGTGGGGAATTCTGTCTGCCAGTGAAAAAACCGCTCGCGTGCGGCAATTTGGCGCAAGTCATCCAGTAACGCTTCGCCCGGTGTGGGAAGGTCGGGTTCCTTAACCCCCTGAAACTCATCGTCTTCCAGCGGCTTTGGCATCAACAGTGCCATCAAGTTGTGATGGGGTGAAAAAATTTCCGCCAGTGCTTGTGCCGTCCCGTTCTCTCCTACTTTCACCAGTTTGCGTGCATCATTGACCGGCCATGCAGGAAACTTCCAGCGCATGGCACGCCAGAAATCGAGGAGGGCCAAAATGGGTCGAACCTGTTCCGTCGCTTCGTCGGCCAGTTTCTGGGACAAACGAACTTCGACACTATCGATATCGGTGAGATCAGCGACTTGAGTCAAGTTTTTCGCAGCAAATTCGATCCGTTGAAGCTCAGATTGCTGAAACAGCATACCGATGGAAGACAATCCGCGAGTCACCTCGGACAACGATTCGCCGTGCAGAGAATCGCCACATTTCAGATGGTGATCTAGAAATGATAGGGGAGCACCCACCGTAAAGGTGTGCAGCCACAAGGCCGTTTTGGCTAGTTCAACCGCCATGGGGTTTTTGTCCACGCCGAAAACAGACTTTTTGAGCACCATGCGGCGCATGATATGCCGATCATCGAGCTGGTCATCGGTCACGGCCCATCCATGTTCATGCGCCGCGCCTTTGATCGTGCGACGAATGTGCGCGATGCGGGCCACTAGGGGGCTTTGCCAGGGCCGCCCCTGCTCGACCAGATGCGCCGCCCAAGGTTGGGCGTTCGTCAGAAGTTCAGCGGCATCCATGGCTTCCAGCGCACGGTCGGCCAGATCGTCGACCAATGAAACAAGAAAATGCCCGCTCCCCATGGCCGGGTCGCATATTTTGAGTTCGAGCAACGCACTGGCGGGATCACATTGATCCAACAGTTCCCAGTCGGCAGGGTTGAGCGAAGTTTTCCTCTTCCATTTTTCAATGCGTTCCGAAAAGATACCCCTATGTTCATTCGCGAGCCGTCCCACCGATTCGCGCAGAACCAAGCGCACGAGATCGTCATGGGTGTAATAGCTGCCAGACACTTTGCGTGCAAAACTGGAAGGGTGCGCGACGATGCGATTGATCGCCGGTATGCCTTCGGCGATATTCTCTGTCACGACCTCGTGTTCAAGCCGGTATTCGAGCAATCGCTCATAGATGCCGCCCAAATGGGCGACGGAAAGATCACGGTAGTTGATCCAGCCGCGCTGGCTGTCTTCGGTGCGACGCGACAGGGCATCGATAATCGGGGCCATTACGGCATCGGGCACGCGGGATCGCTTCAGCAGTGGCGCACGACGACAGTCGAACAATCCACCGTTATAAGCGGGGATACCCACAATATCCTCGCCTTCGTCGATCAGTTGGAATACGCCTTGCAAATCTCGATAGAAATTATCGATGCGGTTGGCAAGTGGTCGGCCCGCATCGATGTCGTCGCGCACCTGTTCGCGCAGACGGCGTACGCTATAGCGATGGTAACGACTATCCCGAACCGGCAGCAATCCGCGATCTTCGGCATAAAAAAGGAACAACAGGCGATAGAGCAGTACCAGTGCGGCTTCTCGCACTTCGTCAAGATAGGCGCGGGTGTAACGTCTGCGACGGGTCGGGCCGATGCCGACGAACTCGATTCGCGCAGACAGACCATCGCCCACCGTTAAGGCATGGGACAGGGCTGGGAAAATGTCTCGGAACACCCGCGCCCCTAAATCCTGGGAGACTTTGTCTTCGTAAATACGAGCTTCATTGAGTGCGAAGGCATGGAAACTGCGACCCGCAGTGTCCCAAGCCTGCGAAAGAAAAGCGGCGCGATGAAACATGAGAAAGAAAAGTCGCAAGGCATGATCTGAAGCGGGGGCTTCAGGGTTCGGCGCAATGCCCGGAACAGCCAGCGCGAGGGCAAGATTGATCTCGAAAAATTCCTCGGCGCGAGAGCGTGCGTCCTGCCAGTAGAGTCGCCATATCGCGCCATTGGTGAGTACGCCCCATTTCACGGCTCTGTCGGACACGACATCAACACGCGACAAATAACGCAACATCTGCGAGGAAGGGGTGCCAGGGGTGGCCGTTTCAACGGTGTCACCGCGATCTAACGGACGCAGCCAGCGTTTTGCTTCCAGGATAGCGAGTCCGTGGCGGTAGCGTTTGTCGTCGCGGTTTTCTGCCAGGGCCGTTTGTTTGGCCGTCGCATTTGGAAACAACAAAATGTCCGGCACGTCTTCGCGTCGTTGGCCAGAAAGATTGACTTGCGGCAGATAATCGTCTTCCCATCCTAATTGGCCCAGCGTTTTTTCAATGAGTAATTGTTCAGTCTGCGCTTCATTGATGGTCGAATCGGCAGAAAACGAAGCGAAAATGTTCGTCAACGCCTCGCGAAAACTCGCTAATACCTCATCCGTCAGTGCGACGCAGGGGGGAGTCTCCAGAATGCCTTGATGCAGAAAATCCTGACTGAAGAGTTGTCCGTTCATTAAAACGGCCTCACAACCACAAGAATGACCACGGCCAACAATGCAAGCACGGGGAGTTCGTTGAACACGCGAAACCAGACGTGAGAGCGGGTATTCGTGCCGCTCGTGAAGTGGGCCAGCAATCGGCCACAGTAAAAGTGATAACCGATGAGACCGGCGACCAGTGCGGTTTTGACGAAAATCCAGCTTTCCATATAACCGAACAAATGCCATAACCACAGGCCGGTGATGACGGCTAATCCGGCAATCGGGGTGACAAAACGATAGAGTTTGGCCGCCATCAATAACAACCGGTCACGTTCGGGAACAGTGTCCACCATCGCAAGATTGACGAAAATGCGCGGCAGGTAAAAAAGACCCGCAAACCAACTGACGACAAAAAAGATGTGGAAGGCTTTTATCCAGAGCAGGTTAACGTGAAAGATACTCATTCGGCGTGCCCCGTCATAATCGAGCGCAGCGAGCTGGTCAGAGAACCCCCCGAGAGGGGGGCGAAGGAGGGCGGGCGTTTAAAATTGCTTTCAGCGTATTTCATGTGACAGGGGTGGGCTTCGTGACCATGCGAGTTAGGGTTTCCATGTTGATGACGGGATGATTTAGTTTGACACCCAGTTCTTTTTTCATCCGGCGATTATCTATCCGGCGCGACTCGTTCATAAAAGAAAATTGCATCGGTGAAAGAATGCGCTGAGCTTCGCGTCGAGAAACACTCGGTGGCAAGGGTAGATGAAAAGTCTGGGCCAACCGATTAAACCATTCTTCGACCGTCCATTCGGAATCATCGCAAATGTTGTATATCCGGTTGGGCCGTCCGCGCAGCAAGGCAGCAGCGCAAGCGAGTGCCAGATCGTCTGCATGAATGTGGTTGGTGAACACCTCCGTCACCACGGGCCATCCTTGCCGAATGCGTTCCAATGGCAACCGGTTGGCCGCATAGATCCCCGGCACCCTTAACAGGCTGACCCGACATCCGGTCGTTCCAAAGTGCCGCAAGGCGATTTCTGCGGCGACTCGTCGTTGGGCGCGATTGGTCAGTGGGGCAATGGGTCGTGTTTCAGTCACCCATTGCCCCCCACAATCGCCATATACGCCGGTCGTTCCGATGTAGACGAGGCTCTGCGGCAACCGTCCTCGGCGCAACACCGCCATGAATCGCCGAATTCTTGGATCATCATCGTTCGTGGCAGTGGAAGGCGGGGCGGTGTAAAGAACGGCATGAGCGAGTCCGGTCAATCGACGCAGTGTTTTCAGGTGGTCAAGGTCGCCGATAACCTGCGTAACCCCCTTAAGACTGGGGTCACGTTCGCGCATTAGTACATAGATACGCCAGTGGCGGGCCAGTTGGGGTAACGTGCGACGTGCAATATCGCCACAGCCGACGATCAATAACCTGCGTTTCATAGCAAGACGATATCGAATTGTTCCTGACCGTAGTCCGCCTCTGCTTTGAGCGACACGGGTTTTCCGATGAAGTCCGACAATTGGGCAAGGGCTTGGGATTCTTCTTCCAGAAAAAGATCAATGACGGATACGGAGGCCAATACTCGCCATTCTTTCGCCTCAAATTGACGGGCCTCGTGGAGCAATTCGCGCAGAATTTCATAGGCCACCGTTTGCGCCGTCTTGATGGAACCCCGTCCAGAACAGGTGGGACAGGGTTCACACAGCACATGTGAGAGAGATTCTCGCGTGCGCTTACGGGTCATTTCCACCAATCCAAGACGGGTAAATCCATTGAGGGTGATGCGAGTGTGGTCGCGCAACAGGGCCTTGTTGAGTTCTGCCAGCACGGCCTGTTTGTGTTCCGGCGAGTCCATGTCGATGAAGTCGACGATGATGAGGCCGCCTAGGTTTCGCAGACGCAATTGCCGTGCAACGGCTTGCGCAGCTTCTAGGTTGGTTTTGAAAATGGTGTCATCAAACGCCTCCGGATTGCCGAATCGACGAATGCCGATAAATCCTCCCGTATTGACATCGACCGTTGTCATCGCTTCGGTCTGGTCGATGATGAGGTATCCCCCTGATTTCAGGTCGACGCGACGCGCTAGGGCTTTCTGTATTTCTTCTTCGATGCCGTGAAGATCAAAAATAGGCCGTTCAGCGGTGTGGTGCACAAGCAATCCGGCGACTCTAGGCATGTATTCGCGGGAAAATGCGGAAAGTTTCTGGAAGTTTTCCAAGGAATCGATTAACACCCGCGTGGTTTCACGGGTAACAGCATCGCGCAAAACACGCTGGGCCAGCGTCAAATCATGGTGCAGCAGAAGGGGCGGTGTCACCGCACTTTGATTCCGGTTCAGAATTTCGGCCCACAAACGATGCAGGTAGGCGATGTCGGCGGCCAAGTCTTCCTCACTGGCATCTTCTGACATGGTGCGGGCAATATACCCCCCTTGATCCGCGTAGCCTTCGGGAAGAAGACGCAAAATGCGCTCCCGAAGAGATTGCCGGGCGGCTTCGTCTCCGATGCGCTGTGAAATGCCGATATGCTTTTCCAGAGGTAAGTAGACAAGCAACCGGCCTGCGAGTGAAATCTGGGTCGTTAACCGCGCCCCCTTGGTTCCTATCGGTTCCTTGAGGATCTGAACCATTAAGCGTTGGCCTTCACCGAGAAGTCGTTCAATCGGTCGATCCGCTCCCCAGATGTCGCCTATCTGGAGAAAAGCGGTGCGGGAAAGACCAATGTCCACGAAAGCCGATTGCATTCCGGGCAGCACGCGCACGATCTGGCCAAGATACACATTGCCCAGAATGCCCCGTCCGTTGGCGCGCTCGATGTGCAATTCTTGCACCACACCATCTTGCAATAACGCCACCCGCGTTTCCTGAGGCGTGAAATTGACGAGGAATTCTTCGCTCATGTCCGCGTTAGCGTGAAACACAGCCCCATCCCCTCCCCAACCCTCCCCTTGAAGGGGAGGGAGTTAGTCCCCTCCCCCTTCAAGGGGGAGGAGCATCTCTCCCTCCCAGCCTCCCCCTTGAAGGGGGAGGAGCATCTCTCCCTCCCCTTCAAGGGGAGGGTTGGGGAGGGGATGGGGGTCAATGGGGCATGTTTCATGATGCGGGGTGGCGATTCGCCATGC
>JAUYFZ010000269.1 GCA_030689585.1 Rhodocyclaceae bacterium
TGAGTCGTTTCATTCGGACAAACACCAAGGAAGCTCCGGAATGTTTGGCCACGTTGGTCAAGGCTTCCTGCACGATGCGAAACAGAGCCAGCGACGTATCCGCATCCGGGTCCAGATTGTTGTCGCATTGAACGCGGCAGACGATATGGCAATGCTGACTAAAATCTTCCGCCAAGGATTCGATGGCAGCCGCTAAGCCGAATTCCTTGAGGATACCCGGTCGAAGTTCACGGGCGATCCGGCTGGTGGTCGTCATGGCCTGATCGAGCAGTTTTTCGATGGAAAGGGCTTTTTCTCGCAGTAACGGCAGGGTTGCGGGTAACTTGGCAATCAAGAGGGACGCTTCTATCTTTAATCGCACGAGGATGCTGCCCTGCTCATCATGGATGTCCCGTGCGATGCGTTCGCGTTCTTCCTCCCTGACCGTTTCCGTGTGAGAGGACAGTTCGGAGAGTTGTTCGCGGGAGCTTCGCAGTTCCTCTTCGATTTCCTGAGTGCGCGTAATGTCGGTGGCGATGCCCTGCCAGGTGATGTCACCCCTATTGTTTTGCTGGGGGGTGGAGCGCAGATAGATCCATTTTCCACGATTGCGTCCACGCATTCTGCCTTTCCAGTCCAAAGGCGACTGGGTAGCAGCAGATTCGGCCAGATGGCTTTCCAAGTCATGACGATCATCCGGTTCGATGGCATCGAAGAATTTTTTGGCGGAAGCGAGAATCTCAATCTGTTTGATGCCGAAAAGGCGATGACATCCAGTGCTGAGATAGAGAAACCGATAATGCCCTTCGGCATTACGATGCAGGTGAAAAACCATATCCGGCAAATTGTCAGTCAGCGTTCGGAATCGCGCCTCGCTCTCTTTTAGCATGTCCAGAGCGGCCCGATGGTCTGTTCGATGACGTGCTTCACGCATTTCCCGTTCGACAGCGGGGGCGAGACGATCCAGCCGGTCGAGGGAAACGACATCATGCGCCCCCGCCCGCATGGCCTGCACGGCCTCTTTTTCCTCTGCTGGCGGGGTGATGATGATGAAGGGCAGGTCGAACTCCAATTCCTGCACGATTTTCAGGGCGGCAGATGCGGTCAAACCATATAACCCATGGAGATAGAGCAGCCCCCCCCAAGGCGGTTCCCGCAAGGCAGCCCGTAATCCGGTGGCATCGGCAATGCGAAGGTGTTTGATGTGAGGGATACCTACATGCTCGACCAGTAGAGCAGCCTCCTTGTCCGAAGGGGCGAGAATGAGGAGGGGGGAGGTGTGTGAGGAGGTGTTGGGCACAGTCAGGATGCGTTTATGGTTGAATTTTGTCTATAATGCAGACAAAACAACCTTGTGTTTTGTCTGTGTTGGAGGCGTTTTGTTATGTACAGAGAGCAATTGGTATGGCTTGATCGGTGGGCGCGGCGTCCCAAGCATAAACCTCTTATCCTTCGGGGGGCGAGGCAAGTAGGTAAAAGCACGTTGGTTAGCTTGTTTGCGCAACGAGCTCGGTTGAAACTGGTGTCGCTTAATTTTGAGCGAACACCGGAACATGCGACTGTTTTTGCAAGCAAAGATGCACAGCAAATCATCAATTTACTGGCTTTATTGCTTAATCAAACGATTATTCCTGGTGAATCGCTGCTGTTTCTTGATGAAATTCAGGCGCAACCGGTCGTGTTGGGGGCGTTACGTTACTTCTACGAGGAATTGCCCGATTTACATGTTATCGCTGCGGGTTCTCTACTAGATTTTGAATTGCCTTCTCCCCAATTTTCAATGCCGGTTGGGCGAGTCAGTTACCTGCATTTGGGACCGATGAATTTCACAGAATTTCTGGCAGCGGTGAATAAGGACAAGCTCGCTCAGTTTGTCAAAACGTGGCAAATCGGCGTGGACATTCCATCGGTTCTGCATAGTGAACTAATGGTATGGCTACGCCGCTATCTGGCTGTTGGCGGTATGCCGGAAGCAGTGGATGCTTTTGCAAAGACGGGGAATTACAAGGAATGTGAGGAGATCAAGCAGGATTTATTGGCCACATTTTCTGATGATTTTTCAAAATATGCAAAACAACATGATCAGGATTTAATTCGTACTATATTCAAGAAAATTCCTGCAATGGTGGGACAGAAAATCAAATACGCCTCTATCAGTAGAGACAGAAAATCCGCTGATGTGGCACGGGGTATTCAGCAGTTATGTCAGGCGCGAGTGATGACAAAAGTTATCCATAGTGCGGCCAACGGATTGCCCTTGAGTGCTGAAGAGAATCCGTCATTTTTCAAGGGGTTGTTTTTGGATGTCGGGTTGGTTTCCAGTATGTTGAATTTGAGTTATCAGGCATTGCAGTCTGAAGATCTCATGGCGATCAATGCGGGGGCACTGGCCGAACAATTTGTTGGGCAAGCCCTATTGCATAGTTTGGATGCGCACGAAACTCCTTTTCTTCATTATTGGGCAAGAGAACAACGGTCCAGTTCAGCGGAAGTTGATTTTGTGATTGCGGTTGATCGCTATGTGATTCCGATAGAAGTGAAAAGTGGGAAAACGGGTTCGCTGAAGTCCTTGCATTTGTTTTTGAAGGAAAAACAAAGCCGGATGGCCGTGAGGTTTAATGCCGATTTGCCCAGCGTGTTACACGACATATCCTTGCCTGCGGGGGAACAGTATTTGGTGTCGTTGCCACTTTATATGGCGGGAGAATGCCGTAGGGTTGTTAGTGAAATGGACGCTGTCAGTTCCGGCATCGCCTGAAAGAGATCGGCGACTAGCCCATAGTCGGCAATGTCAAAAATAGGGGCTTCCGTGTATTGGTTGATGGAAACAATCGGCTCTATGTGGTTTGTAGTGGGTGACATGCCATATCGCTGACATGACAGTCTCCCTCCCCTTCAAGGGGAGGGCTGGGGAGGGGATGGGGTAAAAATGAAGGGACAAACAAGTCTC
>JAUYFZ010000271.1 GCA_030689585.1 Rhodocyclaceae bacterium
CGAGTCGTGATTGAGGAATTTTTGCAGGGCGAGGAAGCCAGCTTTATCGTCATGGCCGACGGAAAAAATGCGTTGGCCTTGGCGACCAGCCAAGATCACAAACGTCTAAAAGACGGGGACGAGGGACCAAACACGGGCGGCATGGGGGCGTATTCACCAGCACCTGTCGTGACCCCAGAAATCCATGCGCGGGCCTTGCGTGAAGTCATCATGCCCACCCTCCGTGGCATGGCGGCAGAAGGCATTCCCTACACGGGGTTTCTCTATGCAGGATTGATGATTCGCCCTGATGGCACGTTACGCGTGCTGGAATTCAACTGTCGTATGGGAGACCCTGAAACCCAGCCGATCATGCTGCGCCTCAAGAGCAATTTCGTTCATTTGCTGGAGGCGGCCATTGATGCTCGTTTAGATGAAGTTGAAACAGAATGGGACAGGCGGCATGCCCTCGGGGTGGTGTTGGCCGCGTCGGGTTATCCAGAATCCCCTCGCAAGGGAGATGTGATTACCGGACTGGATCAACCGCTTGATGACCTTCAGGTTTTTCACGCGGGCACGGCTGAACAAGACGGTCAAGTCGTGACATCGGGCGGACGTGTGCTATGTGTCACGGCATTGGGCGAAACGGTACGGGAGGCTAAAACACGCGCCTACGAACGCGTGGAGAGTATTCATTTTGCGGGAATGCAATATCGCCACGATATTGGCTATCGCGCCCTGCACAGGGCCGCAATTCGATAATGTCGGTTAGCCTCTTCCGGTTGTTCGATCGCATCGAATAACCGGGCCAGTTCTAAGTGGGTAAGACGAGAAGGTTCATGGGATTCATTGGTCGCCAATGAGGCCGCTAATGACGCTTCCAGATAGTGTTGTGCTTTGCCCCAAAGTTGTTTTTGCCGACATAAACAGCCCAGTGCAAAGAGTAGATTCGCATCCGTCGGATGTTGAGTCAGCCACTTTTCAGCATGGGCAAGGCGAGAGAGCACATCTCCGCCTTCGCATCCGGCATAAGAAAGAATGAGTTGCGTGTCCCATTGCGCGTTCAAACTTTCTTCGACGATACGGGCCGCCTCTGTGCAATCGCCTGAGGCAGCGAATGCGCGGGCTCCGGCTAAGGCCAACGGGGGGTTTCTACGTTCTGAGGTAGGAATGTTTCGCCAGTAACGAAGCAATTCAGGCGCGTCCTGCCTTAGCTCGTTCAATACTTCGCCATAGGCACGCAACCGAATCGGTGCGGCTTGAGTCGGTGTCAGTGACTTGAATTTTTCGAGTTGGCGTGTCAAACGCACCACTTCGCCCCATTCGCCCGCACTTTGTCGTGCACGTAACGCTAAGCGTAGTGCCGCAATGTGTCGCCCCCCCGACGCACTGGCCAAGCGTTCCAATGCACGTTTGGCATCGTCAAACCGACGGGTTTCCGTGGCGATTTCCGCTTCCGTCATCAACCGTGCCAAACGGATTTCGCTGTCGTATGTTTCTGCCCGCGCACGCCATAGATCGACACGTTCATCATCTCGTAATGCGTGGGCAGAACGCAACGCCAGTAGCGCGGCCAATCCTGCTGTTTCCTTGTTATCCCAAGCTTTTTCGGCACTCTTGATGGCGTGGCTGTATCGACCTTCAAACAGGGATTTCATGGCATTGCGCAAAGCGGCTTCCCCGCGCTCACGAAGGCGACGGGCACGATATTCGCGAACTTTCTTAGGTAATTCAGCCACATTGACGACGAAACGCAGGGCGGCATACGCCAGAAAAAAGCCCATCAACCACAACAGAAGAGCCAGATTCAGGGAGACTTCCACGCGCCACGGAGGCAACACGATCAACGCGTAACCGTCGTTATGTAACGCGGCCAATGCGAGACCTACGGCCGCGACGGCCAGCGTTGCAAACCAGAGAATGAGCTTCATGGGGTCGCAGCTTCCAGACTGCGCAAGGTTGTCATGGCGGCTTGAACCGGTTTGGCCTGGGTATCAAAGTGACGCTCCATCCATTCGCGGGCCAAACGAATGTCGTTTTGAAAATGACGGTTATCCCGCGACAGCAGAGAGAGTCGTGCAGAAAGCAGGCGAAGTTTGATGTTTTCCCGGAGCGCGAACGCCTGTTCTGGCGCCAGTGGAATCAAGCCCCCGTGAGGATTATTGAGATGTTCGATCCGTTCGATGCGGATTAAGTCACGAGTTTCGCGCCAGAAATCTGCGGCCAACTGTTGCCAAAAGGCTTCGTCCATCATCCCTGCACGCTGAGTCGGAGGGGGAGATGTCTTTTTCTTTTTGACCGCCGGAGGAGGGCGGCGTTCAAAAGCCAGCGGCAACGTGTCAAGGGTGAGAATGACCCCATTGAGTTGATCCGAAATTCGAGAGACTTCCGCCAGGAATCGCGCATCGCGGCCCTTTGCAAATTCACGGATCAGTTCCTCTTGGGCTTGTTGTTGAGCCTGGGCTTCAGACAGACGAGCATCCATGACATTAAGACGGGTCTGTAGTGATTCAATGACGGTCAGGTTTTGCTGCGAGAGCGCCCTGTTTTCTGCCAGTCGCACATGAACTTGCCACCCTGACAACATCAGTAACAGAAAGCCGACGAACGCAAGTGCCCCCATCAGAAGGGGGCGGGTGAGCCAAGGCAGTTTTGGCGTGCTCAAAGGAAGATCGGCAGGGAGGGGGTTAGCGTGAAATACACTCATTCGGAGCACCCCGTAATAATCGAGCGTAGCGAGCCGATGAGAACCCCCCGAGAGGGGGGCGAAGGGGGACGGGTGTTTAATCGCATTTGACGGATTTCATGTGACAGGGGGGGGCTTCGTGACCATGTGAGTTAGGGATATTAGGGGTGTTCATGGAAGTAGTGTATCAGCCCCGCCAGTAAACCTTCATCGGCGGGGGCTGTTTGAATGATCTGGCCAAGTCCCAATTGTCTGGCTTGCTCGGCAATACGTTCATGGGGAACAAAGACCGGCGTTTTGATGAGCCAAGCCTGTCCAAGTTTGCCCATCATGTTCATCAGGTTTCTCAATCCTTCACTGCTCGTAAGGATGACGGCGGACAGTGTTCCCGCTTCCCATCGTTTCAGCAGCGGGATGGCCGATGTTTTGGGCTGGCTGCGTCGGTAGCAAGTCACATAATCGATCTGTGCCCCCCTGTTTTTCAGCGTATCGCCCAACAAGGGACGGCCTCCATCGCCACGAAAGATGATGACGCGAGATCCGTTTATATTCTGTAATTCCGGCAAGGCAATCAGATGCTCGGAATCGAACTGATCGACCGGCGCGAGGATGTCGGTGATGCCAAACCGTGCCAGGGCGGCTTCACTGCTTTTCCCCACCGTCACGGCCCGCAGGGAAGGCGGCCAAGTGCGATGAGCCAAGATGACAGAAAGTGCCTTTTCGACGGCATTGGGGCTGACAAAAACGGCGAACTGGTATTGTTCCAGATGAATCGCCACCTCCAACAGCGGGGCGGTATCCTCCAGATCGGAGATAGCCAGCACAGGAAACAGCACAGGATGCGCCCCCAATGCCGTCAAACTTTCCGCCAGATGGGCCGACTGCCCGACCGGGCGGGTAATGACGATATGCTTGCCTGCAATGCTCATTACAGCGAAGCTAAAATCTCTTCTGCCCCACGTTTGCGCAACTCGTTTGCTAGGGCCAACCCCAGTGCTTCAGGATCGGTAGCACTTCCTGTGATGTCGGCACTGACCATGCGTTGTCCGTTGGGGGTGGCGACAAAACCGCGCAACCATAGCTTCTCTTCGCGTACTTCGGCATAAGCCCCTAACGGCACTTCGCAACTGCCGGCCAGTGCGCGGGAGAGCGCGCGTTCGGCGGCCACACAGGCGGCTGTTTTAGGATCGTTCAAGGGAGCCAACCATTCTGCAACGTCGGGGCGGGACGAAAGAGCTTCGATACCCAGCGCACCTTGCCCAGGGGCAGGGAGTGAATCTGTCACTGGAATGGTTCCCCTGATGCGATTTGCAAGGCCAAGCCGAGTTAATCCCGCTGCGGCTAGGATGATGGCATCGTATTGACCTTCGTCTAATTTTCTTAAACGAGTGTCTAGGTTGCCGCGTAAAGGTTCAACGATCAAATGAGGATAACGAGCGCGTATCTGCGATTCGCGGCGCAGGCTTGAAGTGCCGACAATCGCGTTGGGGGGCATGTCGGCCAGGCTGGCATATTGGTTGGAGACAATGGCATCTAAGGGCACTTCGCGCATACCGATTGCTATCAAGGAAAATTCTGGCTCCAGTGTCATCGGCACATCCTTCATCGAATGCACGGCGATGTCGGCAGCTCCGTCTTGCAGGGCGGTTTCCAGTTCTTTCACGAACAACCCCTTCCCCCCGACTTTCGAGAGTGGACGATCCAGAATCTGGTCGCCCCGCGTGGTCATCCCCAAAAGCTCTACAACGCAGTGCGGATATAGTTTTTGCAGCAGTGCGCGAACATGCTCCGCCTGCCAGAGAGCCAAGCGGGATTCGCGGGTAGCGATAATGAGGCGATCAGGAGGCAGCATGTTTTTTTAACTCTTCTTCTACTTTGTCTTGTTTATAGAAATGCCAAGCAACAAAAGAACTTCCGACAACTAATGCCCAAGTAATAAATGCGACTGTTTCCATAGTGTTCACTCCACATCCAGCTCGATCAACAAATCTTTGGCATTAACATTTTCACCATGTCGCACATGAACTACTTTGACCGTAGCATCTCGTTCTGCGGTGAGCATGGTTTCCATCTTCATCGCCTCGATGGAGACCAGCGCATCTCCTTTTCTGACCTTTTGTCCTGATTGGGCAACGACCGTCACGATGGTGCCCGGCATGGGTGCACCGACATGTTTCGGGTTGCCTTCTTCCGCTTGTAGTTTCGCTTTGACGTTACTGGTCAATCCTGCTTTAGCAATACGAATAACGCGAGGTTGACCGTTTAATTCAAAGAAAACTTTGACTTGACCCTCGGTATCGGGGGCGGCAACCCCGTGTTGCGAGATGATAAAACTCTTGCCGCGTTCAAGATTGATGCCAATTTCTTCATCTGAACGCAGACCGTAGAAGAACACAGGCGTAGGCAGTTTTGATACGTCGCCATAGAGTACGTGGTGGGCGATGAAGTCCTTAAATACCTTGGGATACATCAGGTAAGAGGCGAGATCGTTGTCGTCGACCTTGCGTCCAACCGCCTTTTCGGCTTCGGCGCGTTTGGCTTCCAGATCAACCGGTGGCAGGAAATCACCTGCTCGTCCTGCCAAGGGTGCGGCTCCTTTCAGAATTCTTTTCTGTAGGGCGACAGGGAAGCCATCCGGTGGGAACCCCAATTCGCCTTTCATCAGCGAGATGACCGAATCGGGGAAAGCTATTTCGCGATCCGCATCGGCAATATCTTCCTGAGTTAACCCATTGACGACCATGAAAAGAGCCATGTCGCCGACCACTTTTGAGGTGGGCGTGACTTTGACAATATCGCCGAACATAAGATTAACGTCGGCATAGGTTTTTGATATTTCCGTCCAACGATGGTCAATGCCCATCGCACGCGCCTGTTCGCGCAGATTGGTGTATTGGCCACCGGGCATTTCGTGACGATATACATCCGCCGTGCCGGAACGAATGTCTGATTCAAACGGTGCGTAAGCACGGCGCACGCCTTCCCAGTATTGGGAAAGATGTTGCAGGTTGGGCAAAGAAACGCCCGCATCAAGACAAGGGTCGCGTTCTGTTCCTTCCAAGGCAGCGACGATGGAACTTAAATTAGGTTGCGAAGTCAATCCGCTCATGGCATCGAGTGCGCCATCAACGGCATCGCATCCTGATTCAATCGCGGCTAACACAGACGCGGCACTGATGCCGCTTGTGTCATGGGTATGGAAGTGGATGGGGAGTCCGATTTCTTGCTTCAATACCCGCACCAATTCGCGGGCGGCACGGGGGCGACAAACACCGGCCATGTCTTTGATGCCCAGGATATGCGCACCGGCTTTTTCCAATTGTTTGGCGAGATTGACGTAATACTTGAGATTGAATTTTGGGCGGGCGGTATCAAAAATATCACCGGTGTAGCAGATGGCTCCTTCGCAAAGAGCACCCGTTTCGATGACCGCATCCATCGAAACGCGCATGTTATCGACCCAGTTCAACGAATCGAAAACGCGGAAAACATCAATGCCTTCGCGAGCCGCTTGTTGAACAAAGAATTTCACCACGTTATCGGCGTAGTTGGTGTAACCCACGGCATTGGAAGAACGTAGCAGCATTTGGAATAACACATTGGGCACTGCTTCGCGCAACCGTGCTAAGCGTTCCCACGGGTCTTCCTTAAGAAACCGCATGGCGACATCGAAGGTGGCTCCCCCCCAACATTCCAACGAAAATAATCCTGAGGCCATGCGAGCGTAATGAGGGGCGATTTCCAGCATGTCGGCCGTGCGCATACGGGTGGCGAAGAGCGATTGATGCGCATCGCGCATGGTGGTATCGGTGAGCAATACCCGTTTTTCATCCTTCATCCACTGTGAAAACTTGTCGGCACCGAGCGACTTCAAGCGATCCCGCGTGCCTGCCTGTGGAGGCAATGACAAATCGCATCGTTCGTGCGAAGGTTTGAGTGGCCACGGAATCGGCAAGGGGGGTAGAGCACGCCCTTTCATTTCTGGATTGCCGTTAACGGTAACTTCTCCGATAAATTTCAACAACATCGAGGCGCGGTCGCGTCGTTTCTGGAACTTGAGCAGATCGGGGGTTTCTTCGATGAATCGTGTGGTGCATTCGCCTGACAGAAACTTCGGATGGTCGATGACGTTTTCAAGAAACTGAAGATTGGACGACAAGCCGATCACGCGGAATTCGCGCAGGGCACGCCTCATGCGACTGGCGGATTCTTCCGAGGTATGACCCCAGGCCGTTACTTTGACCAGCAGAGAATCGTAATAAGGCGTAATTAACGCGCCGGTATAGGCCGTGCCAGCATCTAATCGGATGCCGAATCCCGCCGCACTGCGATAAGCACCGATTCGGCCATAGTCAGGGGTGAACCCATTTTCCGGATCTTCCGTCGTAATGCGGCACTGAATCGCATGGCCGTTCAATCGAATGGAATCCTGCAAGGGCACGAAGGAGTCGACATCCCCGATCTTGGCCCCTTCCGAAATGCGAATTTGAGCCTTGACGATGTCGACGCCCGTGATGAGTTCGGTCACGGTATGTTCGACTTGAATGCGCGGATTAACTTCGATGAAGTAAAACTTGTTGGTTTCAGCATCCATCAGAAATTCAACGGTTCCCGCATGCGTGTAATCCGCACTGCGAGCCAGTTTGAGGGCGGCTTCACACAGGTCGGCGCGGGTTTCGTCGGTGAGATATGGGGCCGGTGCCCGTTCGACGACTTTTTGATTGCGTCGTTGAACGGAACAATCGCGTTCGAAGAGATGCACGATTCGGCCATGGGTGTCGCCCATCACTTGAACTTCGACGTGACGGGCATGACGCACGAGTTTTTCCAGATAGACCTCATCGTTGCCGAAGGCAGACATGGCTTCACGACGACCTACGTCAATCATGGGCGCGAGATCATTTTCGGTTTCGATAACACGCATACCGCGTCCACCGCCACCCCAACTGGCTTTCAGCATCAGAGGATAGCCCACGGCGGCGGCCTGCTTCCGAACTTCATCCATGTCCTGCGGAAGTGCGCCGGTCGCTGGCATCACGGGCACACCGGCCTTTTCGGCCAGCTCCCGTGCAGATACCTTGTTGCCCAGTGCCCGCATCACTTCTGGTTGGGGACCGATGAAGATGATTCCTGCGGTCGCACAGGCTTCTGCAAAATCGGGGTTTTCCGACAGAAAACCGTATCCGGGATGAATGGCATCCACATGCGATTCGCGGGCGACGCGGATGATGTCGTCAATATCAAGGTAAGCCGCCACCGGTTTCTTGCCCGCGCCCACTAGGTGGGATTCATCGGCCTTGAATCGGTGCAGTGAAAACCGGTCTTCATTGGAATAGATACCCACGGTGCGGATGCCCATTTCGCTGGCAGCACGCAGAACACGGATGGCAATTTCACTACGGTTGGCGACAAGGATGCTTCGGATGGACTTCATGGCGGAAATAGGGCAAAGAAAAAGATGCCGCATTATGCCTGATCATCCCCGTGCCGTAGCGAACGCGCCGTCCGTTGCTAAAAACAAGCCCGCCGCTTTGGGGTGCCGCAAGCCAACTCGCATGGTCACGAAGCCCACCCTTGTCACATGAAATCCGTTCAATGCGATTAAACGCCCGCCCCCTTCGCCCCCCTCTCGGGGGGTTCTTATCGGCTCGCTTCGCTCGTTTATGACGGGGCACTCCGAACTGGTTATTTCACGTTAACGGACATGGCTTGTGCCACCCCGTATCATGAAACTTGCCCCATTGACCCCCATCCCCACCCCAACCCTCCCCTTGAAGGGGAGGGAGACAACCGATGCGCCTTGCTCCTCCCCCTTCAAGGGGGAGGCCGGGAGGGGGATGGGGAATGTGTTTCACGTTAA
>JAUYFZ010000272.1 GCA_030689585.1 Rhodocyclaceae bacterium
TGGCCGTGCTGTTCGAGCCGGTGCAAGGAGAAGGGGGTATCCGTCTTGCCCACCCCGACACGATGCGGGATTTGCGGCGACTCTGTGATGAGCGGAACTGGTTGTTCATGGTCGATGAAGTCCAATGCGGATTGGCCAGAACCGGCGCGTGGTTTGCCCATCAACAGGCCGGCGTTCGTGCCGATGTGATGACGCTTGCCAAAGGGTTGGGGGGAGGAGTACCCATAGGGGCCTGTCTGACAGCGGGTAAAGCGGCGGGGGTATTCAAACCGGGCAATCACGGTTCCACGTTTGGTGGTAATCCGCTGGCCTGCGTGGCTGCCTTGACCACGTTAGAGGTCATCGAACAGGACGGACTGATGGCCCGTGCGGTTCTGTTAGGAGACAGATTGCGTGCCGAATTCAAAGCGCGGCTGGCTGATAAATCGAGCGTGGTCGACATCCGAGGCAGTGGGTTGATGATGGGCATTGAACTGGATCGGCCCTGTAGCGCATTGGTGCAAGAAGCACTGGCAGTCGGGTTGCTGATCAATGTGACCAACGACACCGTCATCCGATTGCTGCCCCCCTTGGTTTTTTCCGATGAGGATGCGGAAGAGTTACTCAATACCCTCACCCCGTTGATTCGTCAGTTTCTGGAGAGATGAGGATGGTTCGACATTTTCTTCAGTTCAAAGATTTGACCCGCGAGGAGCTGGATTATCTCTTCGAGCGCACCCGCTGGATCAAGCAACAGTTCAAAACCTATCAACGATACTGGCCGCTTCAGGACAGAACGCTGGTGATGATTTTCGAAAAAGCCAGCACCCGCACGCGGTTATCTTTTGAAGCCGGTATGCAGCAACTGGGGGGGGCGGCGATTTATCTCAATACCCGCGATTCCCAGTTGGGACGCGGCGAACCGGTGGAAGATGCCGCGCAGGTGATCTCCCGTATGTCGGATATCGTCATGATCCGCACTTACGAGCAGGAAATCATTAACCGTTTTGCCGCCCATTCCCGTGTGCCGGTCATCAACGGGTTGACGAACGAATATCATCCCTGCCAGATACTGGCGGACATCTTTACCTTCATCGAGCATCGTGGCCCCATCCAGGGCAAAACCGTGGCTTGGATTGGCGATTCCAACAACGTGTGCAATACGTGGCTACAAGCCGCCGAACTGTTCGATTTCAACGTGCATGTTTCAACCCCGCCCGGTTATGAAGTGGAACCCGAACGTGCGGGCATCTACGGCCACGATCATTTTGAGGAATTTGCAGACCCGATGGATGCCGCTCGTGAGGCGGACATGGTGACCACGGATGTATGGACTTCCATGGGGTTTGAAGCGGAGAACGAAGAACGTCTGCGTGATTTCGCCGATTGGCAGGTCGACAATGACATGATGAAAATGGCGAAGCCGGACGCCTTGTTCATGCACTGTCTGCCCGCGCATCGCGGTGAAGAAGTGGCCGCTGAAGTCATCGACGGCCCGCATTCCGTGGTGTGGGATGAAGCGGAAAATCGTTTGCACACCCAAAAAGCTTTGTTGGAATACCTATTGTTGGGACCTAAACATGAGTGAAACAAAAAAAGTAGTCTTGGCCTATTCCGGTGGCCTAGATACCTCCGTCATCCTGAAATGGTTGCAAGATGTTTATGATTGCGAAGTCATTACCTTTACCGCTGATCTGGGGCAAGGGGAAGAACTAGAACCTGCTCGCGCCAAGGCGATTCAACTGGGCATCAAGAAGAAGAATATTTTCATTGACGACCTGCGAGAAGAATTCGTGCGTGACTTCGTGTTTCCGATGTTCCGTGCCAACACGGTTTACGAAGGGGAATATTTGCTGGGCACGTCCATTGCTCGTCCGTTAATTGCAAAACGTTTGGTCGAAATTGCCCGTAAAACGGGAGCGGATACCATTTCTCACGGAGCCACCGGCAAGGGGAATGACCAGGTGCGATTTGAACTCGGGGCCTACGCGCTGATGCCCAACGTCAAAGTGATTGCCCCTTGGCGTGAATGGGATCTCCTCTCCCGCGAAAAATTGCTGGCCTATGCCGAAAAACATGGCATTCCCATCGAGATGAAACATAAAAAGGGCGGCTCGCCCTATTCGATGGATGCCAATCTGTTGCATATTTCCTACGAAGGTCGTCATCTCGAAGACCCTTCGGCGGAAGCCGAAGAATCCATGTGGCGTTGGACGGTATCTCCCGAAAAGGCACCCAATAGAGCCGAAATGCTCGACCTCGAATTCAAGGCGGGCGATCTGGTGGCGATCAACGGCGAAAAGATGAACCCGCACGAACTGTTGGCCGCCTTGAATCAGATCGGCGGTCGACACGGCATTGGGCGGCTGGACCTCGTTGAAAACCGCTACGTCGGCATGAAATCGCGGGGCTGCTACGAAACCCCCGGCGGCACCATTTTAATGAAGGCCCATCGTGGCATCGAATCCATTTGCCTAGACCGCGAAGTGGCTCATCTCAAAGATGATTTGATGCCGCGCTATGCCAGCCTGATCTACAACGGTTACTGGTGGAGTCCAGAACGACGTGCCCTGCAAGTGCTGATCGACCACACCCAACAAACGGTCAATGGCTGGGTGCGCGTCAAGCTCTACAAGGGAGGAGTCAGTGTGGTGAGCCGTGATTCCAA
>JAUYFZ010000292.1 GCA_030689585.1 Rhodocyclaceae bacterium
AGCTTTTTATGGCTATATATATCAATGAGTTGAAAAACAGAAGCAATCACAAAATTGCCTCCAAACAGCTGCCAAACGGCAAGTATTGGGATCCCTGTTTCTTGCCAACGCCTTTCGGCCTGCGGACGAATATCATACTCATCACGAACGGTATTTGTTTCAAGTTAACGGACATGGCGAATCGCCACCCCGCATCATGAAACATGCCCCATTGACCCCCATCCCCTCCCCAACCCTCCCCTTGAAGGGGAGGGAGAGCTGCTCCTCCCCCTTCAAGGGGGAGGCTGGGAGGGGGATGGGGAATGTGTTTCAAGTCAAACGATCGCAACGTGATGCTGTTCAAAAGTTCTGGCACGCCCCATACAGCGCGGCTTCATGCGCGGATCAAGGGCGAGGATGTGCAGGCGGTCTTCGGTGGTATCCATTATTACGTCCAGATCAAGGCGGATATGCTTGAGTTCGGCTGGAGTTGCCCAGACTTCAAATACGGATTTCTGTCCGCCCACCTTGAAGCCGGTCAGATATTTGCAGACTTTCTGCAACCGGTGCGGTTCGCAGACATCGTAGGCGACGAGAAAAAGTGTTCGGTTGTTCATGAAGTGATTATGCGAAAGTCAACCATGAAAAAACGGTGCGGCAAGATTGTCAGCATCAAAGACGCAGGATGATCGCTTCGGGTGGCAGTGCCAGTCCGCGTCGGGTGTTTGGTTTCTTCCCATCGCGAGCCAGCAGGTAGGGGGCGGCGGCTTGACCCAGAGCTTTTTTGATTTCAGCGTCGAGTTTGGAATTGTTCTCTTGGAAAAACTCTTTTTCCAGCCCGTTGATAAGCCGTTTTTGGGTTGCTTCAAAGATTTCGGAATCGGGATTCACCACGCGGGCGTAGAGGCGCAGAAAGGTGTTGGCATCGGCATCGCGCCAGCTCTGCATAGGGCGAGCTTCAAGAACTGAGTGTGCCCAATAACCCAGCCAAGCGATTAACGAGGGTTTTAGTTTGAGTTCTTGTCCACCGCAATGGACGCGCCGCTCTGAAAGATTAATTTCCAGTCGTGGCGGGGCGAAGGCGGATTGCAGCGCAGTCACTGTTGCAATAAAACTGGTGCGTCCCTCTTGCAAGGCTTGTGGCATTCCGTGGCGTAGGCGAACGACTGGAATCTCTGCGAGGGTAACAGTGGCTTCTGCTGTGTCGATGTGTCGTCCGTCGCGTGTGGCGAGCCGTTTCGGGGTGGCGGGGGGATAGAAAAATTCTGGATGACTCTCGAACGGCGGTGAAACCAGCACATGGGAGAGTCGGTCTTGCGGTCGGGCGAAAAGAGAAAAGGCGTAGCCGAGGTAAAACCCCATCGTCTTGCGTCCGCCGGCGATGGAGACATGCAGGGCTGCCTCATTGTCCGTGGTGAGTTCGGCGACGAGCGCGGTAATGGTGTCCGCCGCTGCGGCGTTTTCATCGGGGGTGCGGATGTCGGAGAGCGGTTGTCCGTTTTGATTCGTGATGAGATGGATGTTTGCCTCATCGAAAGCCGGATGACCTATATGTGGATAGTCTGTCAGCAGGGCGTGAAACTGCCCGCCGTCGGGGTGGAGTAAGGCAGCCTTCGCCAACCGTGCGCCTTCCAACGTGGTGAGCACGTGGATTTCGGTAGGAATGAAGGCGGGCTGCGTCTGTGCCAAGGCATAGAGCGTTTCGGTCACAATCTGTGGCGATAAGCCGGTGACGGCAAGCAATATGCGGCGAGGAAAGTTTTGTGGTGGTTGGGTCGTGTTCATGGCGACATGATGTCAAGGTTGATGTTGATGTAAGGATGCGGCAAGGTTGCCGTTGGGCTTGGTATTCCCAAAAGTGTCGATATCGGAACAGCATGGTCCCTCCATTATTGATTTCCAGTCTCTGTTAGTCGTCGTATTGTTATTTGACTGCGCTGATCGATCAGTTTTGTGATGCCGGTGAGAACAGGGTGGTTCATGCCATCTTTTGCGAACAAGGCATGAAGATGATGGGCTTGATCGGATAACTGTTTGGCAATTTCATGAATCCGTTTTTTGACTTGAGCAGGCGACAACTTTGCTGCTTGGGCGAACTGTTCCCAGTGCCTTGTTTGGACTTCGGAGAATCGGTATTTACTGCCAATTTTCATCGCCACCTTGTCGGTTAGATGCGGATAGACCGCTGTCGACAGCGCGTCGTACAGCGGTGCCAACACGGCTCCATGCGACGAATAGATCAGTGAAAAATTTTTCGCGTGTGCATCGTGATTGCCGATCAAGGTATTGAAGATAACGTAGTCCAATAGTCGTAAGGTTTGTGGTGCGCTGGGTCGTGTAATACGGCGTATCAGATTGAAGCATTGCGCCAAGTCTGGACCGCCTTCGTTTTGATACTTATATTCAGGTGCTATGCCAAGTGCCTGACAGAAATCTTCTTGGTGCACACGTTTCAGCGTTCCATCGGGTTGACGCTGTCTGTCGTAACGCTCTACCAGCAAATAGTGGCGATCTGCCACGCGCTGGATTGTCGCCTGTGCCACCGTCAGTTTTAATCGTGCCGCCAAAGCAAGACAGAAACCCTCGTTGAATACGCTGCCCTCAACGCTGGCAATTGCAGGCTTTAGGATGTGGGAACTCGGGGTATTGAACAGCGGCAGACCGATACGTCCGCCTGAAAACACCACAGGCAACTTGTCTTGCGCACCCGCTAACGACAAACGCAGCCCCTCTTCGCCGGCCAGCATAGGGCGTTTGGGCAACTCATCGAGCAACGCGAGCAGTTCTGCCTCATTGAGCCAACGAACATTGTTCGTTACAGTCTGGGGCGACTGTCCGGGTTTGAGCAATGTGACTGCACCGGCACAT
>JAUYFZ010000294.1 GCA_030689585.1 Rhodocyclaceae bacterium
TCATATAATTCAATCAGTTACAAATACAATGCCATAGATACCCCATCCCCTCCCCAACCCTCCCCTTGAAGGGGAGGGAGACTGTCATGTCAGCGATATGGCATGTCACCCACTACAAACCACATAGAGCCGTAGTGGCTCTATGTGGTTTGTAGTGGGTAATCGAAGCGGTTGTTGCGGCCTCCCTCCCCTTCAAGGCTACCGTATGCACACAAGTCGGAGCCTCTTACTCCTCCCCCTTCAAGGGGGAGGCTGGGAGGGGGATGGGGGAAAGAAGACTCAATATAATTCAATCGGTTTCAAATACAATGCCATAGATACCCCATCCCCACCCTAACCCTCCCCTTGAAGGGGAGGGAACTGGGCGCGTCTCTTTTTCCATGTGTAATCAACAAGTTAAAAGATGTGTGCATACGTTAGCCTTGAAGGGGAGGGGGTTAGTCTTCTCCCCCTGAATAGGGGTGCGGGAAGTGATAGCCCCGTCGCCACCATCGCCGTCGCATGGACGGGGGCCTCTGGCTTTGTTTATGGGCTACGGCTCGTTGAATGTCTGTTACAAGCGCATGCACGGGTTTGGTTGCTTTACTCCAAAGCGGCGCAGGTGGTTGCCCAGCAGGAACTAGACGTGTGTTTGTCCGAAGAGCCAGCGCAGGTGCGCCAGCAGCTTCTGGAACGGTTCAATGCGCCTCAGGAATTGCTCACCGTCTTTGGACGAGAGGATTGGTTCGCCCCCCCGGCCTCTGGCTCCCATCCTCCGGATGCCACGATCATTTGCCCGTGCAGTATGGGAACCCTAGCCAAGATCGCCGCCGGATTGGCGGACGATCTCATCGGTCGCACAGCGGATGTGGCCTTGAAAGAAGGGCGCAAACTTATTTTAGTGCCGCGTGAAACGCCGTTGTCGGCCATTCATCTGGAAAACATGCTGAAACTCTCCCGTGCTGGTGCGGTCATTTTGCCGCCTTGCCCAGGGTTCTACCATCGTCCGCAAAACGTCACCGACCTCGTGGATTTTGTAGTCGCCCGCCTACTGGATCAAATCGGCATCGAACACGACTTAGTGCCCCGATGGGGTTCGCTCTCATAATGAGCTTGCAACACGTCCATCGTCCGCACAGTAGCCCCTTGATGCCGACGTGCAAAATCCTGCCCGGATTGCCCCATCGACTGTCGGTGTACTGCGTTGGCCAACAGCAACCGGGCCTCATTGACGAGTTCACCCGCATGGCCAACTTGCATCGCCGCCCCCGCCGCTAGCGCGGCTCGTGCCGTTTCTGCAAAATTGAAGGTTGAAGGCCCGATCAATACCGGAACCCCCACGGCACAAGGCTCGATCAGATTCTGGCATCCGTAATTAAGTAGGCTCCCCCCCACAAAAGCCACTTCGGAAGCCGCGTAGTACGCGAATAATTCACCTAGGCTATCGCCAATCCAAACCTGCGTTTCTAACGCCACTGGCTTTTCATCAGAGCGTCGCTGAACCGCAAAACCTTTCGACTCGGCCAACCGGGCCACTTCATCGAACCGTTGCGGATGACGGGGTACCAGCACAAGCAGGGCGTGTTCCTCGTCGGGCCAGTGTTTGAGAATGGCATATTCCTCACCTTCCCTCGTGCTGGCACACAGAAACACCGAGCGTTCGCCGAGTAAGGAGCGGAAGCGTTGTCCCAAAGCAAGCTGATTTTTCGGCGGCGTACTATCGAATTTCAGATTACCCGTCACGATCACCTCACGGGCACCTAGCGAACGAAGTCGCTGTGCATCTGGCTCGGTCTGGGCGGCGATACCAGCCAATGTCGTCAAGGCACCTCGCGTGAGTTGCGGGAATCGCGCATAGCGTCGCGCTGATTTTTCCGACATTCGCGCATTGACCAACAGAAGCGGAATGCCGCGTTGGTGGGTGAGGGCGATCAGGTTGGGCCACAGCTCTGTTTCCATGAGGATGCCGATGACGGGCTGGAAATAGGACAGAAATCGTCCCACCGCGAAGGGGCAGTCATAAGGCAGATAACGTCGCTCAACCGATTCGCCGAACAGGTCCGTCGAAGTCTGGCGACCGGTGGGCGTGGTATGGGTGAGAAGAATGCGGTGGTCAGGATATCGCGCCATCAATGCCGCAATCAGCGGTTGCGCCGCACGGGTTTCGCCGACCGATACGGCATGAATCCAGATCAGGGGTTCATGGGACTGGCGACCAACATACAAACCGAATCGTTCATCCCAATGTCCTAGGTATTCCGGCTGTCGACGCGCTCGCCATAGAAGATGCAACAGGGCCCAGGGAATCAGCAGAAACCAGAGGGTCAGCGTATAGATAAGACGAGGCATCACAACAGCCGTTGCACGGCAGCCCAGACCGTTGCGTAGTCGGGGGGGGTGCCTTTGAAACCGAGACTGACGCAGGGAGCCTCTCCCATGACCGCCGCCTGCACACTGTCGGAATCGCAAAAAATACCGACCGTCGGCACGCTCAACGCGGCCGCAAAGTGTGTAAATCCGGTATCCAGCCCGACGACGATTCGGCTGCCTGCAAGGAATTGAGCGACGACCGCCAGATTCATGCGGGGCGGAATGACTGCCTCAGGAATAATTTGCGCTAGCCGCTGACTTCGCTGATATTCCTCCGGTGATCCCCAGGGTAATACCGCCACAATGCCTTGTTGGGCCAGGGCGTGACCGAGTGTGACCCAATGAGATTCGTTCCACAGTTTTTCAGGACGGCTGGCGGCATGCATTAAGACGGCATATTCTTTATGGAGCAACCAATCGGCCACCAGCGGTTCGGCACGAATTCCAAACACAGGGGGGGATTGCACCGTATACCCACAAGCCACGGCGGCCATGGTGCGACAACGGTCGATTACATGACGGGATTTGGCAACCGGCACACGCTGATCGTAATATCGAGCCGCCCACGGTTCCTTGATGCTGGCCGCATCGCCGCCCACCGTGAAGCCACGAGCCAACCGGCCCACCAGCACACTCTTCAGCAACCCCTGCGTGTCGATGATTCTGTCATAGCGATTTTCCTGCAACCGAACCCGAAAGGCGGACATTTCTTTCCAGGTATTCGAGGAAAACAACTGCTTTCGCCAACGTCGTAACGCAATGGGAATCACGCATCGCACCTGAGGATGCAAAGCAGGAATCGGCACAT
>JAUYFZ010000308.1 GCA_030689585.1 Rhodocyclaceae bacterium
TCGCTTTCAAGGTGCTGTCCGCCATCTACTTCAATGATCAAGCGACTTTCCAGACAAACGAAGTCCAGCACATAATCCAAGAACGGGTGTTGGCGGCGAAATTTGCAGTCGGCCAATTGCCGCCCGCGCAACCGTTGCCACCACTGAATTTCGGCATCAGTCATGTTATCTCGCAGCTTCTGCTGGATATGCCGCCCGATAATTACGAGACTTGTTTGTCCCTTCATTTTTACCCCGTCCCCTCCCCAGCCCTCCCCATGAAGGGGAGGGAGGCCGCAACAACCGCTTCGAGTACCCACTACAAACCGCATAGAGCCATGGAGACTGTCATGTCAGCGATATGGCATGTCACCCACTACAAACCACATAGAGCCATTTCAAGTATGGGTTCAAGACGAACCGAGATAGCCATGAAAACCTCCTTTAAGTTGGAATACTGCGTCACGGTATACTTGGCTTCCTCTTCCGTCAAGATACGATGCCAAAAACCACTCATACCCTCATGGTGCAAGGCTGCACGTCCGATGCGGGCAAAAGCGTGCTGGTTGCTGCTTTATGCCGCATTTTGCATCGGCGCGGGGTCTCGGTGGCTCCCTTTAAGCCGCAGAACATGGCCCTCAATTCTGCGGTCACGGTCGACGGCGGTGAAATTGGTCGCGCTCAGGCTTTGCAGGCACTGGCTGCCGGCATTGCGCCCCGCATTGATTTCAATCCGGTGCTGTTAAAACCTACCAGTGACCGACGCGCTCAGGTGATTATTCACGGCAAGGTGTTGGCCAATCTCAACGCCCGCGCCTATCACGACTATAAACATACCGCGATGACAGCCGTGCTTGAATCGTGGGCCAGACTGACCACGGAATTCGATTGCGTCATCGTCGAAGGAGCGGGTAGCCCCGCCGAGGTGAACCTGCGCGACCGCGATATTGCCAACATGGGTTTCGCAGAAGTGGCCGATGTGCCGGTGATTCTTGTCGGCGACATTGACCGAGGCGGCGTGCTGGCTCATTTCATGGGCACGCTGGATTGTTTATCCTTGAGCGAACGCGCACGGGTGAAGGGACTCATCGTCAACCGCTTTCGCGGCGATATCAGCCTGTTGCAACCCGGATTGGATTGGCTGGAACAACGCACGAACAAGCCGGTAATCGGCGTGATTCCCATGCTCCACGGCCTGTTCCTCGATGCCGAGGACGCGCTGGCGCGGTATTCCGAACACGTCCAAACCAAGCTCACCGTCGTGGCCCCCGTATTCCCGCATATTTCAAACGCCAATGACCTCGATCCATTACGCCTGCATCCAGAGGTTGATTTCCGTTGGATAGGGCCAGAACAATCACTGCCCCCTTGCGATTTGATCGTGCTGCCCGGTTCTAAATCCGTACAAACCGATCTGGCTTGGTTACGCCGCCATGAAACTGCGATTAAACGTCATCTGCGTTATGGCGGAAAAATCATCGGTCTGTGCGGGGGGTTCCAGATGTTGGGACGTGCGTTGCATGACCCTCTCGGCATCGAAGGTCAACCGGGTAGCTCGGACGGATTCGGTCTGCTCGACTGTGAAACCACGATGGATGCCAAAAAGCAGTTGCGAAATGTAACGGGGCATCTCACCTTATCTGGCAATCCGGCCATGACCGGTTATGAAATTCACATGGGCATCACCACCGGCCCGGCTCTGGCGCGGCCTGTGGTGCAGATGAATGATGGACGCACGGATGGTGCATGGTCAGACGATAACCAGATTCTGGGCACCTACTGCCACGGTCTTTTCGATCAGCCGGAAGCACTCACGGCTTTACTCACGTGGGCGGGGGCTAAAAACATAGCCGCCGTTGATCTGGCCGCACGACGCGAAGCCGACCTTGAGCGACTCGCCGATGCCGTGGAAACCGCTTTGGGCGAACAACGATTATGTGATCTTCTGCCTGTTCTACAACGTGTCCCATAGCGCGTCTACGCGCTTTTTTACTTCATCGCTCATGGCAATCACCCGCCCCCATTCACGCGAGGTTTCACCCGGCCATTTATTCGTCGCATCGATCCCCATCTTGCTCCCCAAGCCGGCCACCGGCGAGGCGAAATCTAAATAGTCAATCGGCGTATTTTCCGCAATGAGCGTATCGCGAGCGGCATCGGCGCGTGTCGTCAATGCCCAGATCACCTCCGACCATGAACGGATATCGACATCGTCGTCCGTCACGATGATGAACTTGGTATAGAGAAACTGTCTTAAAAAACTCCAGATGCCAAACATGACGCGCTTGGCGTGCCCCGGATACTGCTTGCGGATCGACACGACCGCCAGCCGATAGGAACATCCTTCCGGAGGCAGATAAAAATCCACGATTTCAGGAAACTGCTTTTGCAGGAGCGGCACGAAAACCTCGTTCAGTGCCAGCCCCAGCATCGCCGGTTCATCCGGCGGTTTGCCGGTATAGGTGGAGTGATAGATCGGATGACGACGCATCGTGATTCGCTCAATCGTAAAAACCGGAAATTCAGCCCGCTCGTTGTAGTACCCCGTATGGTCACCAAACGGACCTTCCATGGCCATTTCACCCGGATGAATCACGCCTTCCAGAACCATTTCTGCTGAAGCGGGCACTTGCAAATCTGACCCGATACATTTCACCACCTCCGTTTTTGCTCCCCGCAATAAACCGGCGAACTGATATTCGGACAAGGTATCCGGCACGGGGGTGACCGCCGCCAAGAGGGTGGCCGGATCGGCTCCTATCGCAACCGCCACAGGGAAAGGAACCGCAGGATGTCGTTCACCATGATCCCGAAAATCCAGTGCGCCGCCTCGATGACTCAACCAGCGCATGATGACTTTGTTCGGCCCGATCACCTGCTGACGGTAAATGCCGATGTTCTGTCGTGGTTTGCAAGGCCCTCGTGTCACCGTGAGACCCCAGGTAATCAGCGGCCCTGCATCTTCCGGCCAGCAAGTTTGAATCGGCAAACGGGCCAGATCAACCTCCTGTCCCTCCCAGACGATTTCTTGGCAAGGGGCACTCGATACCTCTTTGGGGGACATGTGAAGCACTTGCCGGAATTGAGGCAATTTCTCCCAGGCATCCCGGAACCCACGCGGAGGTTCTGGTTCTTTGAGAAAAGCCAGAAGCGCACCCACTTCGCGTAGTTTTTCCTTCCACTGAGCTGCGTTTTCATGCGCCACGCCTAGGCCCATCGCCACCCGTTCCGGCGTGCCGAAGAGATTGCACAACACGGGGATTGCGTGGTTTTTAGGATGTTCAAACAACACCGCAGGACCACCGGCACGAAGCAGACGGTCACCAATCTCCGTCATCTCCAGAAAGGGATCGACAGGGGCGGAGATACGTTTCAGCTCACCGGCCTGTTCCAGTTGAGCAATAAAATCACGCAGGCAATCCCGATGAGTCATTACCACTCAATTCTGTCGATGTTTGTAAAGTTAATGGTGCCGTGGTCCGTCGTGATTGTGCCCGATAGGTCTTGCGCATCAATGCTGCCATGTATTTGAGCATTGGTCAGCTGCTGATTATCAATGGTAAGCGTCCAATCGCCCGCACCGGGCCCGCCTCCGCCTAGTAGATCAATCTCGATGATATCCGTCCATCCACCTGCGCCGCCATCCACCTGCGTTGTGCCGTAGAAGTCGACAAAGCGGAATCGGTCAACTCCGTCACCGCCGTTCAGGGTGTCGTTGCCGTCTGAACCAAGAAGCAGGTCGTTGCCCACGCCACCGTTCAAAATATTGTCGCCTGTGCTGCCCTCCAGACGGTCGCTGTTTTGTCCCCGAACAAAGAGTTCCAGCGACGATTCGTTCATTTCTACGCCGTTGCTTAGCGCATACGTCACGAGAGGAACCGCCCCTGAGAATCCCGAGAATGCTTCGAACGTATAGCGACCATCCGCACCGACAGTCAAGTTGCCCACATCGGGAATCTCGACGGTCTGATTAGGCATGTATGTCGTATCCCCAGCGATACCGAATTCGGTGATCTCCAGCGTTCCTCCTTCCGGGTTCAGTGCATTCGCGAGGAGGTTGCCACTCACGGTCGCTCCCTCGTCGAGGGCAACTTGCTCATTTTCGTCAAGAAGAGCATCGTTTACCGGAGCAACACTGATGGTCAGTGTCGATGTATCGGTAAAGCCCCCTCCTG
>JAUYFZ010000309.1 GCA_030689585.1 Rhodocyclaceae bacterium
CGGCCCGACCTGCGCCCCTTCAACAAGGGGGAGCTGGCCCGCATCCTCCGGGTGGGGCAATGCCTGCCCTGTCACAAGGATTACAATGATAAGGTGTATCGGGATTATAGGCCGGACAAGAAATGCCCGGTGTTTGATGAGGACTCCGGCAGCAAGCGAAAGTAATACGCCAAAAGAAACGCCACCAATATCGCTTGACAATAATATCGCTAAACAATATTATATCCCATGATCACCGCATTCCACGACAGCGAAACGAAAAAGGTATGGTGCGGCGAGTTTTCGCGGCGTTTGCCCAATCAGATTCAGGCCACCGCCCGCCGCAAGCTGAGAATGCTAAACAACGCCCGTGCGCTCGACGACCTGCGCATCCCCCCGGCCAATCGCCTTGAACGGCTTTCCGGGAACCGGGACGGACAATGGAGCATCCGGATCAACGACCAATGGCGGGTATGTTTTGCCTGGACGGACGGCAACGCTGAGCAGGTCGAAATCTGCGACTATCACTGACAGGAGGCAACCATGAACAGACTGCCCAACATCCACCCCGGAGAGATACTGCGGGAAGAATTTCTGAAGCCAATGGAGATCAGCCAATACCGCTTGGCCAAGGCCATCGGCGTTTCGGCCATGCGCATCAGCGAGATTTGCGCCGGGAAGCGTTCGGTCACAGCCGACACCGCCCTGCGATTCTCCCGCGCCTTCGGCACCACCCCGGGGTTCTGGCTTGGGTTGCAGGCCGACTACGACACCGAGGAAGCTGAAAAAATCGCCGGCGAATCGCTTGCCCGCATCACGCCGCTGGCTGCGTAAGAGGTAAAAAAAACACGATGATCGAGGCTGCGCAGATCAAAGCAAAGATTCCACGCATCCCGGATGGGGATTACGTTCCCCATGAGGTGGTCGGCCTGCACATTGAACGAGACATCACCTACCTCCGCGCCTGGCGCGAATACCTTGGCCTTACCCAGGCGGAGGTTGCCGAGCGAGCCGGGATCACCCAGGCCGCGCTCTCCCAGATGGAATCCGGCGAGGCAAAACTGCGCAAGGCCTCCCGGGAAAAGCTGGCAAAAGCCATGGGCTTGAACCCGGAACAGTTGGTCTAGGGAACACAACCAGAGACCACAAAGAAACAGGGAGATGTCCCTAATTTCCCCCTAATTTTCCTCCGGGAGGGGAATCCCCCCCCGGAGGAGAAAGGCCCGGTCCGTGTAATTACGGAGAGCTCGTGGCCGCGTAGGGGGAAGTCTTTAGCCATTCTTCAAGTTCTTTTGCCGGCAGGGGCTTGCAGATATAATACCCTTGCGCCAGGTCGCAATTCAGTTCCTTAAGTCGCGTCAATATCTCGGCCGATTCCACGCCTTCGGCAATTACTGCAAGACCCAGGTTTTTGGCCAGATCGATGGTGGCCTGGACAATGACTTCGTCGTTATCGTCGATGAGCATGTTTCTGACAAATGATTTGTCGATCTTCAACTCTTCGGCGGGCAGCTGCTTGAGGTAGGCCAGTGATGAATAGCCGGTGCCGAAATCATCAATGGACAGCTGCACGCCAAGGGCGTGGAGGTTGGAGATAACTTCGTAGGTTCGATCCGGGTCGAGCATCATGCTGGTTTCGGTGATTTCCAGCATCAAAGAGGACGGATCCAGTTGATATTCCTTGAGCAAATCCTTGATCATTAACGGAACGGAGAGATCCTGCAGATCCTTGATCGAGAGATTGACGGAAACGGACAGGTCGAGTCCCGCCTCGCGCCATGCCGCCCGCTGCGCCAGCGCGGCACGGAGAACCCAATTGCTCAAGGAGCGAATGATGCCGCTCTGTTCCGTCAGAGGGATGAACTGGTCTGGCGGGATCATGCCCAGTTCCGGATGGTTCCAGCGGAGCAGCGCCTCAACCCCGTGAATCCGGTTCTTCTTGATATCGATCTTGGGTTGAAAATGGAGAAACAGGGATTCTTTCTTCCGGATCGCTTCGCGGAGATCGGTCAGCAGCATCAAGCGGTTGAGGGTGAACTGGTCCTGGGAAACGTTGTAAAGCGCGTAGTGGGTTTCGGTTTTCTTGGCAGAATACATGGCAACATCGGCGTGCTGGAGCAGGGTGTCGCAATCGTCTCCATGCGTCGGATAGATGGCGATACCGATACTGATGCCGATGTTGAGGCAGTGTCCTTCAATGATGAACGGCTGTTGCAGGGCCTCGGAAATTTTTTTGGAAACGACCATGGCCTGTTCCGCGTCCGCGGCCAGGGCCACGGAAAATTCGTCGCCGCCCAAGCGGGCCAGGGTGTCGGACTCGCGGATGACCTCTTGCAGGCGTTCCGCTACCTTCTGGAGGAGGAAGTCGCCGTAGTGATGGCCCAACGCGTCGTTTATTTCCTTGAAGCGGTTCAGGTCCATGACCAGAATCGCCAGCGGCTGCAAGTCTCGTTTGGCATGCAGGATCAACTGGTTGATGCGTTCAAGCAGAAGGGCTCTGTTTGGCAGGCCGGTGAGGTCGTCATGGAGGGCGTTGTGTCGTTCCAGGGCGGCGATCCTTTTGATATTGTCAATGGCGGATTGGCTCAGACGGACAACGATGACCACAAAGATACTGCCGCCGAAAAGGATGAGGGCGACGATAAAATCGCCGAAGGTGATTTTGGGCTGGAAGAGGAAGTAGCAGAAGGTGGTGTAGCCGAGGACGAAAAAATGGATAAGGATGAACAGGATATTCCAGCCGGTGCGGTTTTCCTTGTCGAAACGACGGATCAGGTGCACTGGATATAGGGCGCTGATCAGCAGAAAGATGCCGACAACGACCATGGAAATGGAAAGAATCTGTTGGATCATCTGTCGAGCCTGCCCCGGTTGTTGGCTTTGTTTGTCTGTCCCGGCAGCCAGGAGGAACGCTGCCGCCTCGTCGCGACCGGCAATTGTCCCTGTCGGAAGAATGATGCGATGGTCGCAGAACGTTTAGACCTGCGTCTAATCATTCATGCAGAGGAATGTAATCCGGTTTGAGGAAAGAACAAGCACAAAGGCGGCAGGTAAAGGCGTGTGGAGGTCAGGCTTACAATATTTGTATTGTCGGGTACCGCAGGCGACGCCCTGGGCGAAGTGAACCTCGATGCCTTAAGCGACGACCCAAAAATTACCAACGGCTGACCTCGCCGAGGCATGAAATGAAAGAGATTCCGCATCGGAGCAGATATCATGCTGCAATCGCTTAAACTAGTGCCATTCG
>JAUYFZ010000001.1 GCA_030689585.1 Rhodocyclaceae bacterium
CCATGACCAGATCGTCCAAACATTCACGCATGCCGGACTCATTCAACAGGTTCATCGCCCAGTCAAAAGCACCCACACCGGGAAGAATAATTTTCTTCGCCTGCGCCAGTTCATCGGCCGTATCAGCTATAACAACAGGGATGTTGAGGCGTTTGTAGATATTGGCAAAGGCCTGGATGTTGCCAAGACCATAGTTAACCAGCGCAATCATCGCTTGCCACCAATTTCCAAACCTATCGCTTTCATAACCTTGGCCCCTACCGCATAAATGCGCTCTTGCGATTTGTAATCGCGATAGCATTTATTTGGCGCATCCATATAGCCCTGCAACTCTGCCACCGAAACACCTAACTTTGTAGCGATATATTCGAAGTCCTGCGCGATAGTGGATTCGTCATAAGGCGGTTGCTTCAGCTTCGCCAAAGCCTCTTCCCGCGTCATTTGCCCTGTCACAATCAGACTCGAAAACTGCACGCGTCGTGTGTCGTAGCCAAACTTTTTGGGCAGCCAGTAACCTTCGTAAAACCGGGTGAAGCGGGATTCGAAATGCTTTTGCGGATAGGGCTGCCAACCGAATTTCTCAATCAGCAACTTGATAGCATCCTGCTTAATATAAGGGATGTAATTCAATGGACGTACTGCTTTAATCCCTTTGAAATAAGGCAGGTAAATCTTATGACGAAGTATGGAGGTCACAGGAAAATTCACTAGCGGGCGCGTACCGAAATGCCGGTGAATATCTCTCAATTGAATCGAGTCCGACTGAAAATACATCCACTCGATGGGATTGCGGATGCACTCTGTCGAAAGATTTGCTCCCGTCAATATATACTTGACCTTGTGCACTTCCGCAAACTTATACATGGTCGCAAAGAAAGCATGATCCTGAGGAGTATCGATATGTGACACGCCGGACTTAAAGAACGCGAGTTGCAAGTCCCGCATTTCTTCCCAATCGATTACCTCTGTGTAAAGATCCAACCCCAGTCCATCCACCAACTTTTCAATATTATTAACCGCAATCTGGGAATTCCACCCCGCATCAACATGGAAGACTAGGGGGCGCAGCCCAAGTTTTTCCTTGGCGATATAGGTAAGGTAAGAACTGTCGATCCCACCGCTCATGCCTATGATGCAGTCGAAATCCTTCCCTTGCCCGACAATCTTGATTTTGGCAACTAGCGATTGCAGTTTCTGCCACCCCCGTTCGTCGGTGTGCCAGTTGGGTAGCGTGTTCTGGTAAAAGGTGTTGCAATGGTCACAGACTCCTTTTTCGTCAAAGACGATCATCGTGTCGGTCGTGTCCATAACACAAGTAGAGCAAACTTGATAATATCTTGTTGCCATCATGATTCCAGAAACCGAATGTAAAGTAGTGGGGACCGAGGAAATGGCTGGGAAAATGCAATAAAAACCCACCCATCATGCGTACAGTTCATCCTTGGCGTAAGCTCGAATTAAACTAGACAATGCTGAAAGTTCGGTGCCAGGATGAGGCGCGTCAAACCGGGCCCGTAGGCGGCCGATCTGCGTTTCCAGAACTTCGGCGGAGAGCGGCCCGTCTGCCTGCAGCAACTCGTTCAAAGCATAACGGAGGTTATCATCCACTGATGCACCTGCCGCCAGAGTCTCAACCACCCAGGGCAGCACGGTTGCCTGGTATGACGTTGCCGTCGTTTCGATCAGATCGCAAGCTTGTAGAGCGGTATCAAGGGACAGCCGTGGATCAATCGGGCCGCCACAGGCAGCCACCAGAAAGGCTTTAAGCAAAGAAGCCAGCGGGCGAGTAGCACCCCAAGTAACGTCGGCTGAGAGCGTCATCGCACAGTCCCGGATAACCCCCGGCTCCGTCGAAAAATCCAGTTCTAGATGCCCATGCCCCGTCTCAACTATGAGCGCCCTGCGGCGCCTGAGTGCATTACGCTCCAAAAAGACTCGGCAAGGACGGCCCGCCAGAGTCAGCGGAATCCTCATCCGCCCCCCTCCGGCCTCTACCTCCACCGGCCCGCCTGCCCGCGGAAAGTCGGCAAAGACAGTCTGCAGGATTGACACAATATGCGGAAGGCAGTCCGCATACACCGGCACGCCAGCATCATATTGCTTGCGTTCGCCATATCGCGCTTCACCCGCAGGATCCGACCATTCAACCGCAATCGACTGAATCTCTTTGGCGACAGCAACGTGACGTGCAAATACTTCAAGATATCGTGCAAACCGGAATACATGCGCAGCCGCCAAAAATCCGCCCTGATCAACAGCCTTTGCGCAAAGACCTTGCGCATCGCCAAGGGACAACGCTAGCGGCTTTTCCACCAGAACCGCCGCCCCCTGCCCAAGCGCCCAATGACCGGCCGTCACATGGTCCCTGGCTGCATTCGCAACAATTACGGCGGTACGCCTCTGAGAGAGTCGACTTGGGCGCACATCCAAGACCTGCAACCGGCTACTGATGCTCCGCTCACGTATCCATGTATTTAGTCCTTCAGCTCCGCGCGGGGAACAAACTGCAAGCTCAACGGATGCAGGCAAAAGGTCGCATAAAACCTCCGCTAGCACGCGTGCCCACCGCCCTCCTCCGAGAATCAGAACGTGCCCTGGCAAGCACTTCAGGAAATCATGGTCGCGTTCATCTGCCATCATGGACTTATCGCCCAGGGGGATGCAATCGCTTCAACCAATTGTCTGCACATCCAAACATTGCACCAAACGGTTCAGACGAAGTCCTCCTGGCTAACAATATCAATAATTGGCCCGGTATAACCCCGCTTCGTCAGATAGCTGCGGATCTCGCCGGAGATATGCCAGGCAAGATTCAGCAAGGGCTTAGAGAGGTCGCCAGAGGCAAATAGCTCATCGTCTGACACGATAGGAATATGGGTGCCCGGGAGATAATGCCCGACCTTCATGGAGCCCGGCTTTTCATACACCACAGAGATAAGGTCGGCATCAAGGCCTAGAAGCTTGATGAGGATGGCCGCACGACCGGGAAAAGCCTTGGCAGCAAGCCTTCCATGCTGGCGTACCAAATCTTCGATCTCGGCTTTTTTACGGGTTCGCCACAGCTCGACACTCCTCTGCATAATTCGGAACCGTTCGGGGAACGCGGCCTCCCGGTTCAAGACGGCACGGATCTCATCGGTCTCCTCTTGCGCCCGAGCATTCGCCGGCCCTAGAAAGACTCGGATGTTACCGCCGTAGCGCGCTGGAAACTCGACCTCCGAAACCGCCACGCCCAACAATCGTGCAATATGAACAAAGGATGTATAGCTGTAGGTTCTGGGGTGCTCATGATAAAAAGTGTCGAACTGATTCCCGTCCAGCACCGCACCCAGATAGTGGTTCTCGATCACAATGACCGTGTCCTGCGACATGAGGCGGCGCAACGACGCCAATACCCCAGTCAGATCCTCGATGTGTGCAAAGACGTTGGTAAAGACAATAAAGTCAGGCAAACCCTGCTCGTCCGCAATCTTGTTGGCCAAGTCCGGCACAAGAAAATCGTTGTACGTGATGTGCCGCTGTTCCCGTGCGTCAGCGCAGGCACCCGTCGGCTCGACGCCAATGGTCGCAGCCCCTTTATCTCGGAAAAATCCCAAGAGACTGCCATCATTGCAGCCAACATCTAAAACTTTCTTCCCATGCAAGCTCCCAAATCGGCTCTCACACCGCTCAACTAAGCCCTTCATGCCATTAAGGACATCTGCCGTGAAACGGGACCGGTAGTGATACGTTTTCGGAAATAGGTCCTGCTTAGGAACCTGGTATTTCTGGTGTGCTGTGCGGCAATGTTCGCAGTAAAGGATTTGGATCGGGTATTCCACACAGACCCGGCTGTCGCCCACCGGTACGAGGTCATCACACATGGGATGATGATTCAAATCGAGGACTAAAGATAGATCCTTACTACGGCAAACTTCACAGCGAGAAATTTCTTTCATTTGAGGTTTCATTTATATACTTTCCTGTTAACGAGACTGTGTGCCCGTTGCATAGTACTGAGCTCCGATAGGAAGCCAACCAAGTTTCTCGTCAATCTGACGAAAAACACGATGCGCGAATGGTGTAAAGAGAATTGCGCGGGTATAAACATCTTCAAAACCTGCCAGCCTGAGCATATCCGCAAGTTTTCGGTGCGGCAACAAGACCGCCTCCACATCAATATCATTATGCGCTACCACATAGCGAGTCAATGGATTCAGTGGGTTATGCTCGAATACTATTATTTGCCCACCAGGTCTAAGAACACGTCGAGCTTCCGAAAGAAATTGGAGCCATTGAGGCGGTACCACATGATGCAAAACACAGATGGCCAACGCTACGTCATAGCTATCCTCGGCAAAAGGAAGAGTGTGCCCATCATATGCGAAATAGCTATTTTCATGGTTACTCATTTGAGCCAACGACAGAACTTCTTCCGCTGAATCGACTCCTGTAACAGAATATCCAAAATTATGCAACATAGGGTGTATGTAGCCATGACCACAGCCAATATCTAGAACTTTAGGACTGCATGCATCCGGAAGATGTTTTGAGACAACTGATTTTATAAAATCAGCCTTCACTTTGGTGTAAAAATCCAACCCCTTGCCAGTGAAGCTAATTTGAGCTTCGATTACCTTTTTATACGTGAATTTCTGCTTATTGAAGTCCATTATATTTTCATCATTTGTATACCACAAACTATTTAATGTTTGTCATTGTACACACCGCCAGACGCCTCAATGTTGATGGATTTTTCAATCACCACGGATGGACGTGTCCGACCCTGTTGATAGATACGCGCGATGTATTCACCAATGATCCCAAGAAACAGTGCATTCAGGCTGATTCCAAACAAGATCAAAATCGTCGTCGTCGCAAAGCCTGCAGGCCAGGCACTAGGGGATAGCAGCCAGGCGATGATGTAGTATCCCGTTAGGATTGTCATCAACAGCGTGATGATAAGGCCCGTATAGGACGCCAACTTCAGCGGAGCTGTGGAATGCGCATAAACCCCTTCCAACGCCAGTCGGATCAGGTGACGCAGAGGAAACTTGCTCTCGCCAAACTGGCGATTATTACGGGAAAAAGAAACGGACGCGGGGTTGATTGATAGTTCAGAAACCAGCCCACGAACAAAAGGATAAGGATCTTGGATTATTTTTAACTGATCGAGAATCGTTCGGTCAATCAGACGAAAATCCCCACTATTCACCTCATGGATACCGTCTGACAGATTGTTGAGTACCGCGTAGAAGGATCGCCTTACTATAGTCTTTGCAATGTTTTCCTTTCGTCGCGTACGCACCCCGACCACGACATCATGCCCAGAACGCCACAGTCGGATAAAATCATGGAAAAGTGCTGGGGGATCTTCTAGGTCGCAATCGATCTGTATGGCTGCGTCGCCTGCAGCGTGCCGATAACCAGCGAGTATGGATTTGTTGAATCCGAAATTCCTGGTAAAGCGTAGAACCTTCACCCGTCTGTCACGTTTTGCAATATCGGAAAGAAGTGAAAAACTCTTATCAGTACTGTGATTGTCAGTGAATACGATCTCAAAATCAATATCATTACAGACATCAAATTCCTTCACAACAGCCTCGTACGCCGCTGCAATATTGGCTTCCTCGTTGTAAACTGGAATGATAATAGATATGAGCGTTTTTTTCATTGCATTAGACATGGGTCAAGACGGTGTGGAGATCGTACGGTAGAGGAACAACCGCCAGGGTGAGGCTGGATGCTCGAAGATGGAGTCTAAAGTCAAATTCAAATCAGCAGCGTTCTCAATCTCAACGGCGGAGATAAGATAGCGCCCCCCCATGGATACGAAGGCCGAGGTATTGAAACGCAGGTCGGTCACCCGCACACCAAGACGCTCGACGCGCTCCTTCGTCAGCAGGAAAGCTGCATCACCGGTCTCCCCCAACTCACTGGAGAAGACATAAAAACGGCTACCCCACTCATCGAAATAATTGCGATATATGGGGTTCTTTTCCAGCTCTCCCCCAATAATGTTGCGGAAGGTATGCTTGTAATGTAAGGGGTAGTTGCTTAGGTAGCCATCTAAAGTTCGGAAGCCATTGTATGATGCAACGCTGGGATGAAGACCCAAGGACACCACAGTGTATGTAGCTTTATCCTGTCCGATATGCCGAGAAACCTCATCGAAAAGTTGAGGCGAAAAGAACTCCTGATACGAAAGATCGCCAGTGGCCGGCGCTTGCTGGGGCTCCGCCCACTTGATCAGGTATACCGCCTGCAAAATAAGCAGAACAACCGTGATTCCCTTTCCCAGGATATGCCAACGCGTCCAAGCAACGGTCAAAACGGCCGCCATTGCCATGTACCACAACATAGGATGCAGGTAGTGAAACCGCGACAGGTTGATATACGGCAACTGCGGCACCACAGCCGACAATTGTTGCCACAACATTGGCCAATAACCAAACCACAGGGAGATCACCAACGCCGCAAACAGGCTCCTGAGCAGCACAGACGTCGCGCGACTAGCGTTGCCCCGAGTAATGACATAAGTCACCAATAAGGCCAAGGCCAGCAGAACAAGCATTGCTCCTTGATAGAACGAGGAGATTGGGCCATCGAACAGCAGCAACATGAATAGCAAAACAAGGAAACTGATAAGTGTAACCATCCGCAAAAATGAAGTCCCCTTCGTCTTGCCTCTTCGGATGTCCCTGTTATCCCAGACCGAAAACGCCAGAATGCCCAAGGTTGCTGGCAAGATAATAAAACTTTGCAGTGAATGGACGTGATACTGCCCATCCCTGAAATTATTCCAGGCAGCATCTGTTGCCGACCATAAATCGGGGGAGGGCAGGAAGAACTCAACACGATGCGACGTGAATCCCTTGGCAAAACCAAGGGCGATAATTACCATTTGGTAATCAACGACCACCGCGGCAAAGAAAGTAAGGGCCAACGCTTTGAAAAGTTTGCCCGTGTTCGCCCTCCGGGAAATCAGGTCGGCGCACCAGGTCAGACCGCCGACAGCCATGACAAACAAGCCCCCGAGCGCCAGGATGGAATAGGCAGGAAACAGTGCGCATACCGCCCAGTCCAAGGTGCTGTCCCGCCGTTCCCGGATGGCCAGCAGACTACTGAAGAACAACGGCTGGCCGGCAACGCTTAATCCGAAGAGGCTGTAGTAAGGAAGGCAGGCAAAGGCCAGGGAGGCAAAAATAGCTGGGATCCATCTGTCCTCCTCGATAAGCAGGTGCCTCGTCAGCAGCCTGTACATGCCCCAGTAAGCGATGATCCGGATGAGAATCTGGTTGAGCACGAAGCCATGGAACGCGCCGAACAACTTGAACATCCACACCACCACAAAAAAGGGGGAGGGGTAGACGGCGCGTGGCAGGCCGCCTCCTATCGCTGGGACAAGTGCATCAGGATGTGCAAACAGCATACCGCTTTCAGCCAGAATCTTGTAGCTCACGAAAAGACTGTCGAGCTGATCATGGACATGGAAAAAAGCGGCCTGCCCATGAATCAAATATGGCCACAGGTAAGCCACGATCAGGCAAAGTGCGCACAGGTGCAGGCCCTTAACCAGCACCTTCCCCTGGTGCCCGCACGGAATCTCTTTGCGATATTTCATAGAGGGCATTAGCAATGCTTAAGCATGTAAAATTGGCTTCTTGCTAAAAAAATCCGCGATCTGTTGACGGACCAAATCCGGGAGCTTACCAGCATCCACCGAATAGCCATGATCAGTCCAGGCCACTGTTTCCTCGAACGTCAGTCGCGGGGACCAGCCCAGTATGTGCTTCGCCCGGTCGATGGATAGTGACAGAGCGCGTGCTTCATGGGGCTGCGCGGCGGTGGTTACCTTCCAAGAGCGGCCCGAACGCTGCGCGGCGATCATGCTGACCAAGACTTGCACGGTATGATCGCCGTCGCTACCCGGCCCAAAATTGCACGCTTTGATTAACGGCAATCCATCTCGGACATGAGCAGCCAAAGCAATGTAGCCGGACAGCGGCTCTAGAACATGCTGCCATGGACGAGTCGATTTAGGATTTCGGAGTTCCACAGCGGTGCCCTTGTCCCAAGCTCTGAAACAATCGGGAACTATACGGTCCTCACTCCAATCTCCGCCACCGATTACATTGCCGGCCCGTGCCGTGACCACGGTGACTCCTTCAGTCGCGCCAAAGGACGATCGCCAAGAGTCCACTGCCAATTCGCATGCCGCCTTGGACGCGCTGTACGGATCGTGGCCCCCCAATTCATCCTCCTCGCGATAGCAAAATTCCCACTCCCGGTTCTTGTACACCTTGTCCGTCGTGACGACGACAACCGTGACAAGCCTTCCAAGCCCTCGCGCTGCTTCCAGAAGGTTAAGGGTTCCGGTCACGTTGGTCTCCCAAGTTAGCAACGGCTCCCGATAGCTGCGACGCACTAAAGCTTGAGCCGCAAGATGGAAGATAACATCGGGCTTACTTTCGCGCACAGCCTGAGCCAAGGCCGAGGGATTCCGGATGTCGCAGATGATATGACGGTCCAGACGCTCCGCCAACCGAAGCGAGTCAAACAGGGACAGAGGGCCTTCGGGGGGAAGCGCGAGACCCGAAACGGAAGCACCACTCTGAAGCAACCATTCACAGAGCCAAGCGCCCTTGAAACCCGTGTGCCCTGTCACTAATACACGAAGGTCCCGTAAGTTCAGTGTCGGGGGCGGTGATCTATGCGTCACCAAATCTTCCATTCAGCCCTACCCTCATTCCACATCTTGTTTAACAACATAAACTCCTGATAAGTATCCATTGGCTGCCAAAACCCGTCATGTGCGTAACATCCTAATTCCCCTTCCTTTGCAAGCGTATTCAGGGGATCTTGCTCAAAAACGAGCATTGGATCATCGTGGAGATAGTTGAAGAGCTTGCGGTTGGCGACAAAAAAACCTCCATTAACCATACCGCTTGACGTCTGAGGCTTCTCGAAAAAATTAGTGACCTGCCCTTCGACAACCTTAAGTTCACCCCATCGTCCCGGTGGACGAACACCGGTAAGAGTGAGGACCCGATTATACTGGCGGTGATAATCAATGGAAGCCGAAATGTCAACCGAGCCTAATCCATCACCATAAGTCAACAAAAACTCTTCGTCATCATCAAGGTATTTCTCGATACACTTGATACGCCCACCGGTCATGGTTTCCTGGCCGGTGTCGGCTAGGGTAACACTCCAACCGCGTTCTTCCATGATGTCATAAAAATGAACATTGTCGGGGGATCCGAGGGTCAGACGAACGTCGGATGTCATCCAATTGAGGTTCCTAAACCAGTCCTTGATGACCTCGCCCTTATATCCCAAGCATAAAATGAATTCCTTGTGCCCATGAGCTGCATAAATCTTCATAATGTGCCAAAGAATGGGGTGATTTCCAATCGGAACCATTGGCTTGGGGCGGTACTCAGTTTCTTCCCTTAGGCGTGTTCCTTTTCCACCGCACAGAATTACAACTTTCATTTTTCAATCAACTCCTTTAGTTTCAGGTGGCCATGCCAACACAGCATTAACCTGCGGATGGTCACAGTTCTCTCCTGGAGCCCTGTAGCAATCGTGCCACCCTGCTTTGAATAAAAGTGATCCCCCGCCGGAAGTCACCCCTAGCTAACCGCCCCAAAGTCATGGCAAGCGCCCCCCACACGATGGCAAACGGTCGCGGCAAGAGAAGAATTGGGCTAATCCAGTACTTAAACAGCATACGACCATGAAAACGTGCATCCAGGGCCTGGTATGTCCCCTTCAGATCGCCAAGACCGGATGTTCGCAAGTCCAGCATATAGAAAGGATAGTACGTGAAAAGCCTCAATGTTTCCAATAATCGGATTGCATCATTACGAAGACCGTATTGCCTGTGTTGATCGATAATCGACCAGAATTCATCCACAAATACCTTGTAATAATCATAAGAGCATGAGTTCTGACGCTTGCTGGCGACGAGAAACTTTTCAACATAGAGGTTACTCTTGGCGGCCAAGGCGGCCCGTAAAACCAAATGGAACGTCGCAAGATTAGTGTGAACGAACTGCCGACTGTCTACGTCACGCAGCATGGTGCGGTTAATCACCAAAGCAGAAGTCAGCGTGAAATACTGGCTGATGCGAAGCAAGAACCTGCTTGCGTCGCTAAACTGGTGTACCCGTCCTTCTCCACCCGGATTTTCCAACTTGTAGTCCTTGTCATAGCCATAAGGCCGAAGACAGATCACTCCTGGATCGCCCGAGGTCAACAGTTCCACAAGCAAGGCCAGAGCTCCGCTGCACAGCACATCGTCATCCCCGAATAGCAGCAGATACTTACCGTTGGCGAGATCGACGCACTGCGCGAAATTCAGTGCCCAGCCCAGATTCTCCGCGTTCCGTACGTAGCGGATAGGTAGACCCGCGTCCTGAGCCTCCCGAACTACGTCTGGGGTCTCATCCGAACTGCAGTTATCCGAGACAAGAACTTCGACCAGATGATGACCAACGGTGTCAATCTCTACTTTCATCTGCCGGAGGTTCTGCCGCAGATACTCGTGGCGATTCCATGTTGGGATTGCGATCGTCAGCACGGGTAACGGGCTGTGCGTTTTCAATTCGGTCACGGTCAAATTTTCGTACAGGGAAGGTGTGGGATATCGTGGGCCTGATGAAAAAAACATGCCTTGCAAGACATTTCCTGGCTCCGTTAGGCGGGAATCGGCAAGAGTAACGCAGCAAACGTCATAGCACAGCTAAGTGCCAATATCACCCATGGTGGTCTGAGTGTCCAATATCTGTTCCCCGCCTTCCACATTGTGATGGACTTGATGGCCATTTGCAGGGGGAAACCCAAGAAAATCCCGATCGGCCCCAAAATAACCATGCAAACTACCCAGACCACCAACCCAGCGCCGCCTGACCACAGAGCAAGACGCATCAATTCTTGCCCATAGCCCGCCACGTGGTAATAGTTCTGGCCATGCCACCAGGGAATGCAGATAATATATCCGGTGATCAGCAATGCGAGCTCGAGGCGATAACTCCCATAATAATTTAGATTTCCGCCAATGAACCCAGTGACCCAGGGCAGCAGGCCGACGGCAAGAATTCCGGCGACACCTAGCACGGCGGCAAGAATGGTAAAGAAATATCGGGTCCGCATCTCGGCGTGGTCCAAGCACCCTTCGTTGTACATCCGGTAGAAATGTGGTGCCCAGACCATGTTGAGAGAATTGGCAATCATCTGGCCGATGGATGCGGCAGTGAATAGGAAGGTAAAAATTGCGACATAACCCGGTTCGAAGCGCAGGTCGATAACGAAATTCATGCCGTACCCGCTGAGCCATCCGAAGATTCCCATGGCCAAAAACGGCATCAGACAAACGATGTCACGCTGAACCCGGGCAAAACTGCGAATGGGTCCGACGTAAATCTTCCTCGTCAAGACTAGAACTACGAGGGCAAGTCCGGCACCGAGAAAACCAAGGCCAAAAATCATATCCAGGCTCTGGCCCCACCAGCCGCCGATCATCATCCCGATGATGCTGCTCAGAGGAATGCCGGCACTGGAGAGCAGCGAGGCCGCATGACGGTCCTCAATGCGGTGGAAACTGGCCTGCAGGACACTATATCCGGTCACGGCACCAAGCAATACCGCAAAGATAACCGGCACCGCCAATTCTTTTTTTAAGGCGACCATGGAAATAAAGGGCGAAACTAGAGCCAGGGACAGCAGCGCCGTCACTAAAAAAAGGCCGGATATCTGCCGAAACAGGAATTGCCGGCGAATGCCGGGGCGATGTACCTTAAGACGGCTGGCAGTGGTCTCAGCCAACCCCATCACCGCAAAGGCTGTCATGGCGCCTTGCAGAGCATAAAGCATCCCAAAATCGGCATAAGCATTTGGCGACAATACCGAAGCGAGCAGCATGACAACAAGGACAAAAGCACCCTTGGCCACAACATTCGCGCCCGTGAACAACACGGTCCAAAAAAGAATCCGACGTGTTTCGGTTGAGAGAGAACCAACTTTCAAAATCAAGCCAGCATGACCATAAGGTGCGCCAGAGGCCTGTGCGTGGTGGTAGCGCCCCAGCCTTTGAGTTGGGCGACCTGTTTCACCCTAACCATGACTTGCGCCTGCAGACGACGGTTAGCGCACCCGACCAGACAGCGGGAAACCGCTGGCGTAGAATATCCAGCCCCAAGCCCTTTCCCTTCTCGCCATAGCCAGTCCACAATACGGGTTGCCATCCGCAGTCCCGTAGAAGGATGTCGAGCGACTGTCGGGTGAAAGTGTGGAGATGCCAACCGTCCCACCCCTCCTCCCGCCACTCCTTGACCGGCCTTCCAGCCCCAGTTACCGGTTGTCTCCCAAGCAGAAGCTGAAGGACATGCTTAACGTATCCGTAATTCGGCACACTGATCACGAAGGTCGAATCCCGCGAACCGATGCGATAGAACTCATCCAGAACGGTATACGGGTTGAGAACATGCTCAATGGTGTCGAGCGACAGTATCAGGTCCACCGAGTCGTCCTGAACCATGGGCAGGGTGTCGTTAACGGGTGTGGTTAGTGCCAATTTCCCTGCGGTAATACCATACGCCTGGCTCATGTCACGCCATGCATCTTTGATCATCCCTAGTGCGCTTTCGCTAATGTCAATTCCGGTTAGGGACGTAAATCGTTGCTCCAGTGCCAAAGACAACAACATAGAACCCGACCCTGCACCGTATTCAAGGACCGAACCTGAAATTCCTTTCAGTAGAGGGTAAATTGTCAGATCACGCCCCCGCATCCCATCCCGGGGGTCCCAGAAACGCGATGCGTCATCTTCGTAGAACTGCTTCAAAGAGTCTGAATTCATAACATCCTTGCGGCTGGGAAAGTGGTCAAAGAACCTGTGGACCGTCGTCTCTGGGTGGATCTACTGTCACGAGATCGCCCTGGGCAACCAGAACGTATCGAGTATGCCTACGGTCCCTTAGATGATTAACATACATCCCCACCAGAAAAGCCAAGATGAATGCACCTTGGGACTCCTTGAAGGTTTCGTGAAACAGGCCATAGATCAGGATTCCAACTCCCCCCCAAAACAGATCAGGATGATAGCGCCGGAGAAACAGAAACACTTTGTAGAGGATAAGGGCCCAAACCACAAAACCTAAAAAACCCACCCTCAAGAGGACGTCCATGTACTGGCTGTGGGCGGATCCGGTGGTGACGCTGTCCAAAATCCAACTTCCACGGTACCCGGACCCAAGAATTGGATTTTCCAGGGTATGCTTAAAAATAGCTTTCCAGATGGCCAACCTTGTGCCCTCGGATCCCGCTTGGATCAGAACATCATCAGGCAGTGGCGCGTCGGGAGCGGTGAACAACTCGAACGGAATTAGCATTTCAAAGAAATGGCCATAACGAGTCAGAATGCGATCGCCGTAAAACGCAAACACATTAGGGAAAACCATGTAAATCGCCACAGCTAAGGCGAACCCCATTAGCACAACCGCGACAATATTGGGGAGAGATCGCCTGTGCCAAGTCTGCCCTTGCAGGGCTTTGACCAGAATATACAATCCGACCGTCCCACCCAGCGCTATGACTGACGAGCGAGAATAGGTCAGCATTATCCCAGCCAAAATTAGTAAAATAGCGCTAATTTTGGCAATCTTTAGAAACCGGGTTGGCGAAGAAAGATTAAGAAGGACAAAAAAACCAATGATGTAAATAAACCCAACCCGTTGTGACCCCACTATATTTTTAATGTCTTCCCCGTCGATGCTGCCGACAAAGTTGAAGTACGTGACAAGTGACTCTCCCGCGAGGAAACAACTAATAAGAATGAGCGCCGAACGAAAACTATAAATTTCACCTGAACCGATGTGCGTTATGGCAAAAGCAAAAACAGTCATAAAAATCGCATAACTCACGAATGCCCGCAGAAATTGATATTCGGACTGAAACAGAGTAAAGGGGGCACTAAAAAGAAATATCAAAGAAAAAAAGATGGCGCCAGCCGAAATCCACCCATTCGGTCTATAGGCTTTATGCGCCACAAGCAATGATGCGGCAGTGAACAAGACAAAACTGTAGTTTACGCCTAGCCCCCCGACCGTGACTGGCCACAGAAAAAGAGTGAACAAGGCGGTCTTGACGTGTCTATGCATTTCGTCGTACTTCGCCCGGCATCCTGCAGATGCCCTCGATAACCTTGGCCACGCGGTGGGGCATATCCTCCGCCGGCAAGGGGCCGCTGTTCTTTTTGATCCAGGCCGTCATATCATCACGACTTACGCCTTTCCGTAAAGTTTCGACTAGACTGCCAACCTCAGTGAGGTCACGTACGAATGCTGACATGGGATAGCTGGTGAGCACGGTCCCATAGCGCTGGTCGGCGAGCTTGCCGTAGCCAGCCATCAGCAGTGGGACGCCCAACAGACCCGGGATCAAGGCCGCAGTAGAAGGTTCGACCAACGCCGCTTGGGCGCCCTGCAAACGGAGCACGAAGTCCTCCTTGCTGCACAGGGCGATCCCCAGCCGCTTTAATCGTTCAGGCACTCCGGTACTGTAATGCGCTGGGTGTAGCTTAACAACAAGGTGAAACCCCTGCCTTTCAAGTGCGGTGTGCGTATCAATAAGATGGCGAATGAACTCCCCCTGGTTAGCAAAAACAAAACCAGCTTCGATCAAAGCGGTGTCGACATAGATGATTTCCGAGCTCGTTTCTCGATCCGATGCCAACCAACTTCCGAGATCCTTTTCGTGTAGACCAAACCCAACCAAGTCAGGATTTCCGACCGTGTGAATAAAATGTTCAGGAATCCTATAGATTCTCGC
>JAUYFZ010000002.1 GCA_030689585.1 Rhodocyclaceae bacterium
GGAGGGAGGCCGCAACAACCGCTTCGATTACCCACTACAAACCGTATAGAGCCTTCATTATTAGGGGTGGTGGTAAGCAACATGTCCGTTAAATCAGGAACAGCGTCGCTAATCCCAAGAAGATGAAAAAGCCGCCGGAATCGGTGACGGCGGTGATCATGACCGAACCGCCGATGGCGGGGTCGCGCCCTAGTTTTTGCATGGTCATGGGGACGATGACCCCGACGCTGGCGGCCAGGGCAAGATTTAACGTCATGGCGGACGTCATCACCAGACCGAGTCGCCAGTTTCCGTAAAGTCCCCACGCCACTAAACCGAGCAATCCGCCCCAGAGGAGGCCGTTGATGAGGGCGACGTTCAGTTCCTTGCGGAACAGCCGCCGTTCTGAATCGAGTCCCACTTTCCCCAGTGCAATGGCACGCACGATCATGGTAATGGTCTGATTGCCGGAATTTCCGCCGATGCCGGCCACGATGGGCATCAGAGCGGCCAACGCCACCAGTTTTTCAATGGAACTTTCAAAAGCACCGATGACGCGAGAAGCCACCAGTGCGGTGACAAGATTGAGGGCCAGCCAGACCCAACGGTTTCTTACCGAATCCCAGACGGAGGCGAAAATGTCTTCTTCTTCTCGCAAACCGGCTTGAGCCAACTGTTCCGCTTCGGTAGTTTCGCGAATATGATCAAGCACGGCATTGACGGTGACACGTCCCAACAGCTTGCCTTTGTCATCGACCACTGGAACGGATACTAGGTCATAACGCTCGAAAGCCTGTGCGGCATGATCGGCTTCATCGGTTGGGGTGAAGCTGAACGCATCGACCTGCATCAAGGCGGCCACTTCCGTTTCAGGATCGTTAATCAGCAATACGTTAAGGGGTAATACGCCCCGCAGATGTTCTTCTCTATCGACGACGAAAAGCTGATCGGTATGGTTGGGGAGTTCATCGAAAAGACGCAGGTAGCGCAGAACGACTTCCAGACTGACATTCTCGCGCACAGAGACCAGATCGAAATCCATGAGCGCGCCGACTGACCCTTCGGGATAGGAAATGGCGGCCCTTAACTGCTCACGTTCTTCCGTGGAAAGCCCTCGAAAAACGTCTTCCATCACCTGCGAGGGCAGGTCGGGGGCCAAATCGGCCAGTTCGTCTGTGTCGAGTTGTTCGACGGCGGCCACCAGTTCCGCCGGCGCCATGGTTTCGATCAGGCTTTCACGGACAGCATCGGAAACTTCCAGCAAAATGTCGCCGTCCCGGTCGGCCTTGACCATTCCCCAGACCAACAAACGTTCGTCTAACGGCAACGCTTCGAGAATAAATGCAATATCAGCCGGATGCAGGTGGTCGAGCTTGCTTTGCAGTTCAACGAGATGTTGTTTGTGAACAAGCGTTTCAACAAGATCGTGACGAGGCATCGCCTGTCGACGCACAAGGTCTTCGACACGTTGCTGACGCGAAAGGAGTTCTTCTATATCGCGCAGACTTTTCTGCAAGTCGTGATGTGTTTCAGCGGAGGGTTCCATGCCCGATATTTTCGCACGTCATGCGTTCCAGTAACGCGTAATAAAACCCATCATGTTCGGCATTGGGGGGCAGTGAATGAGTGCTTTTCAATGCCGCATCCGAATGTCGTTTCAGAAAGGCGGCCATGAGTTGTTCGTTTTCTTCCGAAAATACCGAACAAGTCGCATAGAGCATCCTGCCGCCAAGGGCTAATGTCTGCCACAGGGCCTCCAGAATGTCCGTCTGTGTGCGAGCAAAACCGGCAATATCCGTGGAGCGGCGCAGCCATTTGATGTCCGGGTGACGACGCGCAACACCGGAAGCCGAGCAGGGAACGTCGGCGAGAATTCTGTCAAAGGGCTGTCCATCCCACCATGCGGCCAAATCCCGACAATCGGCCACTTTGACAGTGGCTGATAATCCCAGCCGCCGGAGGTTTTCGTGAATAAGCACGGCACGGTTTTTATCTACGTCGAGGGCCAAGAGATCGCAATCGGCAAGTTCCAGAAGGTGCGCCGTTTTGCCACCGGGTGCGGCACTAGCATCCAGCACGCGCATTCCTTTTTCAACCCCCAATATTTTCGCCGCCTGCTGTGCGCCATAATCTTGCACCGAACACAGGCCGTCTGCGAACCCCGGCAATCGATTCACGGGAACGGGGCGTTCCAGCACGATGGATTCATCCAGAATATGCGATGCGATGCTGGCCGCTTCCAGTGTGGATTGAAACTCGTGGAGGGTTGTGCGGCGCGTATTCGGACGCAACGTCATGGGCGGATGCAGGTTGCCGCTGGCTGCAATATCGCGCCAATGATCGGGGTGATCGGTTCGAAGACGCTCGATCCACCAAGGCGGATGCCGCCAATGAGCCGTTTCATCGGCATCGGCGGCGGCCAGATGGGTTTCACGATGGCGCAAGAAATTTCTCAATACCCCGTTGACCAGTCCTTTGTAACGTCCTTCCTGATGGGCCTGTTCGATCGCTCCCGCCGCAGTGACGGCTTGATCCACGGTCGTATGGGCACTTTCTGGTCGTAGTTCCAGCCGGGTGAAGGCCACCAGAAGCAATCCATGAATTTCCGTGTTTTCTGGGGGGTGCTTCATCAGGCGACTGAGCAAGAAATCCCCTCGCCCAAAATCACGCAGGGTGGTGTAGGTCAAGTCCAGTGCTGCCGCCCTAGAGGCAGGCAATCCCTGTGAAATAACGGGATCGGGCACCCGTCCGGAGAGCACTTCCGCGACCGCTCGTGCAGCTACGCACAAAGCAACAAAAGCCGGAGGTGAATTATTGTTTGACATGTAGGGGTCTCCTTAATACAATGCGCACCCTTAGCAGGGGGTGGTTAGCTCAGTTGGTAGAGCAGCTGGCTTTTAACCAGTTGGTCACAGGTTCGAATCCCGTACCACCTACCAGAATGTCGAAAGGGGTTAGTCTACAGGCTAATCCCTTTTTTATTTGGCTCTATGTGGTTTGTAGTGGGTAATCGAAGCGGTTGTTGCGGCCTCCCTCCCCTTGAAGGGGAGGGCAGCACCAATCTCCCTCCCCTTGAAGGGGAGGGCAGCACCAATCTCCCTCCCCTTCAAGTGGAGGGCAGCACCAATCTCCCCCCCCTTCAAGTGGAGGGCAGTACCAATCTCCCCCCCCTTCAAGTGGAGGGCAGTACCAATCTCCCTCCCCTTCAAGGGGAGGGCTGGGGAGGGGATGGGGTAAAAATGAAGGGACAAACAAGTCTCGTAATTATCGGGCGGCATCTCCAGCAGAAGCTGCGAAATAACATGACGGATGCCGAAATTCAGTGGTGGCAACGGTTGCGCGGGCGGCAATTGG
>JAUYFZ010000013.1 GCA_030689585.1 Rhodocyclaceae bacterium
ACATCTTCGAAGCAGTACGACGCAATTCCATGAATCCATCTCCTTGAAAAACCTTGACCAGCAGATGACCGCCGGGCTTCAGATGATCCTGAGCGAACTCAAGTGTCAATTCAGCCAGATGCATCACCCGAGCCTGATCTGTCGCGGCAATGCCCGTCAAGTTGGGGGACATATCGGATAACACAAGGTCAACGAGCCGTCCTTCCAGTGCCGCTTCCATTTGGCGCAAAACGTTTTCTTCACGAAAATCGCCCCGAATGAAAGTCACCCCATTCATCGACACCATGTCCAGAAGATCGAGCGCGACAATGTGTCCACCCGGTTGAATACGACGGATCGCATACTGACACCAAGAACCCGGTGCCGCCCCCAGATCAACCACTCTCAACCCAGGTTTGAGCAACCGATCCTTCTCGTCAATTTCTTTCAGCTTGAATATGGCACGAGAACGCCACCCTTCCCGTTGCGCCTGCAAGACATAAGGGTCATTCACGTGCGCCTGCATCCACACCTTGCTTTTTTTATGGTGACGCGATTTTTGGGTCATAGCAACCAGTTTTCTATTTTCAGACCGGGAATACGTACATAGTCACGCTCGTTATTGGTGATCAGTATCAGCTCTTCCGCCAGTGCATGGCTGGCGATCATCGTATCCAATTGCCCAACCAGATTGCCTGTCAGTTTTTGTGCACCACGCAGCCTAGCGTAATGGTCAGCGGCTGTCACTGGCCATTCCAGACAAGGAATACAGTCGAGAAATGCGAAAACAGCACGACGTAAAGAGATGGCTTCCGGCAGAATTTCCAGTCCGTACAACATTTCGCCCCGAGTGATGGCGGATATAGCAATCTCTTCTTTGATCAGTCCATGGCGAATTTTTTCCAATAGTTCCGGCTGCTTGCGTTTAATGGCATAACTGCAAATATCAGTATCCAGCAGGTAGCACAACATCAGAAAATTTTCCGGAACTCATTCGGAGGATTGTCGCGCTTCGCCATGAATTCTTCTGGGATTTCAGCCGCATGAATGAGTCGGAGCATTTCATCCAGTTGATCGATAACGCGCTTTTTTGGCGTAAGGATGACCATGCCAGTTACTTCATTTTTGTGCACCCAAACTTCATTACCTGATAAACGACAGGCCTTCGGCAGCCGAACAGCTTGGCTATTACCGGTTTTGAACAATTTGGCCGTAGCTAACATAATGGATTTTAAGTATGTATGAATATGTGCCTACTCTATCACGAGCAAGTTCAGATATTTCACACGTACCTAACATCCAGAATTTCGTATTCGCGCCGCCCGCCCGGGGTGTGCACTTCTACGACATCGCCTTCGTATTTTCCGATCATGGCGCGGGCTACGGGCGAATTGAGGGAAATTTTGCCCTGTTTGATGTCTGCCTCATCATCCCCGACGATTTGATAGATCACTCGTTGTTCGTTGTCTGTATCTTCCATGTCCACCGTTGCGCCAAAAACGATGCGTCCATCCACGTCTAGCGAGACTGGATCAATGATCTGGGCATTGCCCAGTTTTCCGTCCACTTCGGCGATTCTGCCTTCAATGAAACTTTGCCGTTCCTTGGCTGCACTGTATTCGGCATTTTCGGATAAATCCCCATGCGCACGCGCCTCCGCAATAGCCGCGACAATGGCCGGACGATCCACCGATTTCAAACGTTTTAATTCTTCGCGCAGCATTTCGGCACCGCGCAGGGTGATGGGGAATTTACTCATGGCAACTCGGTGTGCAAAGCTTGGAGAGAATAGGTTTCAAGACCCATGTGAACACTGTGTCGCATACCGGCACAAGCCGCACGACCCCCTTCAATCGTTGTAAACAACGTGACTTTCTGTGCCATGGCCGAGGTTCGAATCGACCGTGAATCCGCAATCGCGGTGCGTTTTTCTTCGACCGTATTGATGATGAGCGCGATTTCGTTGTTCTTAATCATATCGACGATATGCGGACGACCTTCCGTGACTTTATTCACCAGCATCACGGGAAGTCCCGCTTCAGTGATCGCACTCGCCGTTCCCTTCGTGGCCAACAAGGAAAAGCCAAGTTCTACTAACTCACGGGCTACCTGTACGGCCTTAGGACGATCCGTAGGTTTGACGCTGATAAAAACTTTGCCTGTTTTAGGTAGCTTCGTACCCGCCGCCCATTGCGATTTGACAAAGGCTTCACCGAAGGTGCGCCCCACTCCCATCACTTCGCCCGTTGATTTCATTTCCGGGCCAAGAATCGTGTCGATGCCTGGGAACTTGTTAAAGGGAAAGACAGCTTCTTTGACGGAAAAATAAGGCGGGATGACTTCTTTCGTGATGCCTTGCTTCGCCAAAGAGATGCCCGTCATACACCGTGCGGCAATTTTGGCCAGGGGCAACCCTGTGGCTTTGGACACAAAAGGCACCGTGCGAGATGCTCTTGGATTTACTTCCAGCACATAAATTGTTTCATCCTGAATGGCAAACTGGACATTCATCAGCCCTACCACGGACAGCCCTTTGGCCATTTGTTCCGTCTGGCGGCGCATTTCACTTTGCAATGCCTCGGACAAACTGTAAGGAGGCAACGAACAAGCCGAATCTCCAGAATGCACGCCCGCCTGCTCAATATGCTGCATGATGCCGCCAATCAATACCTGCGTTCCATCCGACAACGCATCCACATCAACTTCCGTCGCATCATTCAAAAACCGATCGAGCAATACCGGAGAATCGTTGGAAACCTTGATGGCTTCGCGCATGTATCGCTCAAGGTCTTTTTGCTCATGGACGATTTCCATAGCGCGCCCGCCCAACACATAGGAAGGACGCACAACCAACGGATAGCCGATCTCCGCTGCCATCGCCAATGCATCGGTTTCATTGCGTGCCGTGCGATTGGGGGGTTGTTTAAGCCCTAGTTTCTGAATCAATTTCTGGAATCGCTCACGATCTTCGGCTGCATCGATCATGTCCGGAGTCGTCCCGATGATCGGTACTCCATTGGCTTCTAGTTCCCTGGCCCTTTTTAGGGGAGTTTGCCCACCAAACTGGACGATCACGCCCGTCGGTTGTTCCACATGAACAATTTCAAGAATATCTTCCAGCGTCAGCGGCTCAAAATACAACCGGTCAGAGGTGTCGTAGTCAGTTGAAACCGTTTCCGGGTTGCAATTGACCATCAAGGTTTCATAACCGTCTTCGCGACAGGCTTGTGCGGCATGAACGCAGCAATAATCGAACTCGATCCCTTGCCCGATACGGTTGGGGCCTCCGCCCAATACCATGATTTTTTTGTTGGTGGTCGGCTGAGCTTCGCACTCTTCTTCGTAGGTCGAATATAAATAGGCCGTCGATGTGGCAAATTCAGCCGCACAGGTATCGACCCGCTTGTACACCGGACGAATACCCAGCGAGTGACGATATTCCCGCACTTCTGTTTCAGAAACTGCTAGCAAATTCGCCAACCGGCGGTCTGAAAATCCTTTGCGTTTCAACCCTCGCAATGCGTTCGCTTCGAGACTCTTCAGGCTGCGATTTAAGAGGCTTTTTTCTACCTTCAGTAGATCTTCAATCTGCACAAGGAACCAGGGATCAATTTTGGTCAGGTTGAATATTTCCTCCCGACTAAACCCATTGCGAAAGGCCTGGCCCACATACCACAGGCGGGAGGGGCCGGGACTCGCCAGTTCATGGGCGATTTCCTCGCGCTCAACGGCTAACACTTCATCGAAGCCATACACGCCCACTTCCAGCCCACGCAATGCCTTTTGTAGTGATTCCTGAAAAGTTCGCCCAATGGCCATGACTTCACCCACCGACTTCATCTGTGTCGTCAGGCGGTCGTTGGCAAACGGGAATTTTTCAAAAGCGAAACGCGGAACTTTGGTGACCACGTAATCAATAGAAGGTTCAAAAGAAGCCGGTGTGGCTCCCCCTGTGATGTCATTACGCAGTTCATCCAGCGTGTAGCCGACCGCCAGTTTGGCCGCAATCTTGGCAATAGGGAATCCAGTGGCTTTCGAAGCCAGTGCCGACGAACGAGAAACACGAGGGTTCATCTCGATGACGATCATGCGACCATCGTCCGGGTTAATCGCAAACTGGACATTGGAGCCGCCCGTATCCACCCCAATTTCGCGCAATACCGCAATGCTGGCATTGCGCATGATTTGATATTCACGATCCGTCAACGTTTGTGCTGGGGCCACGGTAATCGAATCCCCCGTATGCACGCCCATCGGATCAAGGTTTTCGATGGAACAGACGATGATGCAGTTATCCGCTCGGTCGCGTACCACTTCCATTTCGAATTCTTTCCAGCCCAGCAAGGATTCTTCGATTAACAGTTCCTTGGTTGGACTGGCTTCGAGACCCCGCGTGGCAATCTCAACAAATTCATCCCGGTTGTAAGCAATGCCGCCCCCAGATCCGCCCATGGTAAAAGAGGGGCGAATGATGGAGGGGAAACCGAGAGCTCCCTGTACTTGGAGCGCTTCTTCTAGGCTGTGGGCGATACCGGAACGCGCAGACCCCAACCCGATGCGAGTCATGGCCACCTTGAACTTTTCTCGATCTTCCGCCTTGTCAATGGCTTCTTTGGTGGCGCCGATCATTTCCACGCCATACTTTTCAAGGACACCATGCTTGGCCAAATCCAATGCGCAATTCAAAGCAGTCTGCCCCCCCATGGTGGGCAGCAGTGCATCGGGTCGTTCCTTGGCGATGATGTTTTCGAGAACCTTCCAAGTGATCGGCTCGATATAAGTCACATCGGCCAACCCCGGATCCGTCATGATGGTCGCCGGGTTGGAGTTCACCAGAATGACCTTGTATCCCTCATCTTTCAACGCCTTGCACGCTTGGGCACCGGAATAGTCGAACTCACAGGCCTGCCCGATGATGATGGGGCCTGCACCGATAATGAGAATACTTTGGAGGTCAGTTCTTTTGGGCATTATGTCTCCGCAGGGCCGCCCCAAGGAGGCATACGCCCCCCTGTGGGGGGCAGCGAATCGGGTTTTTGAGCGTGGGGGGCCACACTCATCATCTTAATAAAACGGTCAAACAAGCCTGCGACATCATGGGGGCCTGGGCTGGCTTCTGGATGACCTTGAAAACAAAAAGCAGGACGATCTGTCCATGCCATGCCTTGAAGACTACCGTCAAACAACGAAACGTGCGTGACCTTGACGTGATCCGGCAACGTCGTCGGATCGACGGCGAACCCATGATTTTGACTGGTAATCATCACCTGACCGGTGATCAAATCCTTCACCGGATGATTCGCGCCGTGATGACCAAATTTCATTTTCATCGTTCGCGCACCCGCCGCAAGTCCCATCAACTGATGTCCCAAGCAGATACCAAAAGTGGGCAACTTTTTGTCAAGCAACTGACGGATCGCGGCAATCGCATAGTCGCAAGGCTGTGGATCGCCGGGGCCATTGGACAGGAATACACCGTCTGGATTCATCCGAAGCACTTCCTCTGCCGAGGTTTGAGCAGGGACGACCGTCAAACGACAACCACGGGAAGCCAACATTCGCAAAATATTGCGTTTAACACCGAAATCGTAGGCCACTACATGAAACTTCGGGCTTGGATGGGCCACAAACCCTTTTCCAAGCTGCCACTCCCCTTCAGTCCACTCGTAAGCATGATCCGTCGTCACCGTTTTGGCGAGATCCATGCCGGCTAATCCGGGAAACATTTTTATTTGGGCCAGCGCAGCATTTACCCCACTCTTCTCATCTGCCCCCGTCGCCACGATGCACCCTGCTTGCGCTCCCTTTTCACGCAGAATGCGCGTCAGTTTCCGTGTATCAATGTCAGCAATGGCCACCACCCCTTCCGCATTCAAATAATCCGATAGCGTCTGATCACTACGGAAATTAGAGGCCAGCAAAGGAAGATCGCGAATCACCAGCCCCGCAGCCACCACACGGGATGATTCGCCATCCTCGCGATTGATGCCGGTATTACCAATATGAGGGTATGTCAGGGTAACGATTTGCCTGCAATAGGAAGGGTCTGTCAGGATTTCCTGATAACCGGTCATCGCCGTATTGAAAACGACTTCCCCGACGCTGATGCCCGTCGCACCAATGCTAATACCCCTAAAGATAGTGCCGTCGGCCAGAACAAGCAAAGCGGACGGATACTGGGGCACGGGAAACTCCTAGGCAAGATAGACTGATTAAACGTTTATATTATATCCGATGTTGCATCTCTCACAGCGCACGCTGTTGCTGTAAAGCTTCCAATGTTTTCTGCGCCCAAGCACGTAAGTGACGTAACGGCCCTCTGAGTTTCGTCCACTCATCCGCAACCTGTCGAATCATCCGAGATCGTACGGGGTCGTCTGCTTTCAGGCAATTTTCAATTTCACCGAGGATGATTTCTTTCGCACGGGCTTCGGCAAGATCGACCAACCGTTCTAGTGCTCCCCGTACTTCGTATTCTTCAGCAATTTCGCTAGGCACGTAGAGAACCGACCAGCGGGACACGTCGCGCAACGTTTCTGAACGAACAATCAGAGGCTCATGCTCACGGCACTTAGCGAGAAACCGACGTTTCTCCAAATGCAACAACCGGTTGTCTTGAGCATCACTCGGTAACATACGCCACCGTCACCGACCGCCAAAGGTCAGAGAGCTTTGATCGCCACAGACAGCCGATGCTTATCGCGAGCCGCTTTGTTCTTGTGAACAATGCCTTTATCGGCAATGGAATCAATGATGCACTGAGATTCGCGAAAGGCCAACTGAGCCGCAGCTTTATCGCCCGACTCAATTGTTTTGCGAACTTTCTTAATCGCTGTCCGCAGAGCGGACCGCATACTGACATTTTGAATGCGCTGCTGAACCGCTTGGCGAGCACGTTTACGAGATTGGGCACTATTGGCCATACCGTTATTATCCGTTTGAAAACTGATTGATAATTGGTAGGCGCGATTGGACTCGAACCAACGACCCCCACCATGTCAAGGTGGTGCTCTAACCAGCTGAGCTACGCGCCTACAAAGAAGCCCGTATTCTAACCGAAATGAACGCTATGTGGCAGCTTAACGTGAAATAATCAGTTCGAAGTACCCCTCATAAACGAGCGTAGCTAGCCGATAAGAACCCCCCGAGAGGGGGGCTAAGGGGGGCGGGCGTTTAATGGCATTGAACGGATTTCATGGAACAGGGGTGGGCTTAACGCATTCCATTACCCATAAGTCGAAATAACTATATAGATCAATGCAATGCGCCACAGCCCCAATCCCCTCCCCTTCAAGGGGAGGGTTAGGGTGGGGTTGGGGTAAGAGTTGCACGACATTTGTAACTGATTGAATTTACTTGAATCACACTTTCCCCAGCCCCCTCCCAGCCTCCCCCTTGAAGGGGGAGGAGCTTCTGCCTTCGACTTATGGGTAATGGAATGGGCTTAACGACCATGCCCGTTAGTCACAACTTATTGGGGGTATTTCCACTTTTCGTTTTGGAGACCACTGCCACAGAGCGTTGATATACCCTGAACAGGCATAGCACAAAAACAAAGCGAACAACACACCGGGTGGGTAACTCCAAACCAGCGCGTAGCCCAAAACAATGAGTGGAACTGCCATGAAAGGAATGCTACGGCGTAAATTGATATCTTTTCCGCTCCAGTAATGCAGCGTACTCACCATGGTCATGCCTGCGAACAACGTCAGTGCAAAGGCATACCAGCGCACTTCCTCACCTGTTAAGCCGAGGTCTTGAACGATCCAAACGAAACCAGCCACCAAGGCGGCTGCGGCCGGACTGGGTAGGCCCTGAAAATATCTTTTATCGACCACGTCCATGTTGGTATTGAATCGTGCCAAACGTAATGCCGTTCCCGCGCAATAAACAAACGCTGCGATCCATCCCCATTTTCCTATGTCTTTGAAAGCCCATTCGTAGACGATCAAAGCCGGTGCGGCACCGAAAGACACCATGTCGGAGAGCGAATCGTATTCGGCACCAAAAGCACTTTGCGTGCGGGTCAGCCGTGCCACGCGCCCGTCAAGACCATCAAAGAGCATCGCCAGAAAAATAGCCATCGCGGCATATTCGAAATTCTGGTTCATTGCCTGCACAATGGCATAGAAACCAGAGAACAGGGCTGCGGTCGTCAATAGATTGGGTAGCAAATAAATCCCGCGCCGACGTAGGCTTAAGAGATTCGGGTTCGTCAACGCTTTTCGTGGGCGGAACATTTATGAAAATTCAGCCAGCACAGTGGATGTCGCTCGCACTTTGTCACCAATCGCCACCTTGACGCGCACATCGGTGGGCAGATAAAGATCAAGACGAGAACCAAAACGGATAAACCCATAACGCTGCCCCCGAACCAACGAGGCCCCTGCGTCCACATAGCAGAGAATACGACGGGCAATCAAACCAGCCACCTGCACACAGATCACATCCTGACCCGTGACCGTATGGATGTGCAGGGCATTTCGCTCGTTTTCAGTCGAAGCCTTGTCAAGATCAGCATTGATGAATTTTCCCGGGTGATACCAACGTTGCTTAACCTCCCCCTCCACCGGACTACGGTTCGAGTGCACATTGAACACGTTCATAAAGACACTGATCTTCAATGAATCTCGATCAAGCCAGGGATCACGCACCGTTTCTATCACGACGATACGACCATCGGCGGGTGACAAGATGCCCTTTGCATTTTCTGGCACGATCCGCGCCGGATCTCGAAAGAACTGAAGCACGAACAGCGAGATCAACCACAACGGGGCCGCCCACGCCCACCCTGCCCCTATCGTGACCAGAAGAGCTACGCCGAAAGACGCGCCTAAGAAAGGCCAACCTTCGCGGGCGAAGATTGGGTGCGGATAAAACGGCTCTCTCCCCTTCACGGGGAGGGTTGGTGAGGGGATGGGGGGATGGGCCATTTTTAGTTCTTCGTCTGGTCGACCAGCTTGTTCTTGCTGATCCAGGGCATCATGGCGCGTAGTTCTGCCCCCACCTGTTCGATCGGATGGGCTGCGGTCAAGCGACGGCGTGCCGTCATCTCCGGATAATTCGTTCGACCTTCCAGAATGAACCGTTTGGCGTATTCACCCGTCTGAATGTTCTTCAACGCTTCCTTCATCGCGGCACGCGCTTCACCGGCAATTACGCGGGGGCCGGTGACATACTCACCATATTCTGCATTGTTAGAAATCGAATAATTCATGTTGCCGATACCGCCTTCGAAGATCAAATCGACGATCAGCTTCACTTCATGCAGGCACTCAAAATAAGCCATTTCCGGTGCGTAACCCGCTTCGGTCAGCGTTTCATAGCCTGCCTTGATGAGTTCGACGACTCCCCCACACAACACCGCTTGTTCGCCGAAAAGATCCGTCTCTGTCTCATCACGGAAGGTGGTTTCAATGACTCCCCCCTTAGTTCCGCCGTTGGCGGCTGCATAGGAGAGGGCAATATCTCGCGCTTTCCCTGTTTTATCCTGATGAACAGCAATCAGTGACGGCACGCCACCGCCCCTCAGATATTCGGAGCGAACAGTATGTCCGGGGCCCTTAGGAGCCACCATGATGACATCGACATCCCCACGCGGGATGACTTGGTTGTAATGGATATTAAACCCGTGTGCAAAGGCCAACGCCGCCCCCGCCTTTATGTTTGGCGCAATTTCATCGGTATAAACAGCGGCAATGTTCTCATCCGGCAACAGCAGCATCACCACATCGGCCCCTTTGACGGCCTCGGCCACTTCTTTGACGGTCAGACCCGCCGCCACGGCTTTCTTCCAAGAAGCACCTTCTTTGCGCAGACCCACCGTGACACTGACACCGGAGTCCTTGAGGTTTTGTGCATGGGCATGACCTTGCGAACCATAACCAATAATGGTGACCTGTTTGGCTTTGATGATGGACAGATCGGCATCTTTGTCGTAACAAACTTTCATGGGTTTCCTTTAATTTAACGTGAAATAACTCGTTCGAAGCGCCCAGTAACAAACGAGCGTAGCGAGCCGATGAGAACCCCCCGAAAGGGGGGCGAATGGGGGCGGGCGTTTAATCGCATTTAATGGATTTTATGACAGGGAGTGGGCTTCGTGATCATGCGAGTTAACGGGCATGGCGAATCGCCACCCCGCATCATGAAACATGCCCCATTGACCCCCATCCCCTCCCCACCCCTCCCCTTGAAGGGGAGGGAGAGATGCTCCTCCCCTTGAAGGGGAGGGAGAGATGCTCCTCCCTCTTCAAGGGGAGGGAGAGATGCTCCTCCCCCTTCAAGGGGAGGGAGAGATGCTCCTCCCCCTTCAATGGGAGGGAGAGATGCTCCTCCCTCTTCAAGGGGAGGGAGAGATGCTCCTCCCCCTTCAAGGGGGAGGCTGGGAGGGGGCTGGGGAATGTGTTTCACGTTAAACTTTAAGCACGCGATCACCACGACCGATGCCGCACACCCCCGTGCGCACCGTTTCGAGAATCAGTGCCGTGTCAATCGCCTTGATAAATGAATCGAGCTTGACCGTGTTGCCCGTCAGCTCGATGACATAGGTGGATTCTGTCACATCAATGATGCGTCCACGGAAAATATCCGAGATGCGCTTCATTTCCTCACGATCCTGCCCTGTGGCACGCACTTTGATGAGCATCAATTCACGCTCGATATGCGCCGATTCTGAAAGATCGACGACCTTCACCACATCGATCAACTTGTTCAACTGCTTGGTGATCTGTTCGATGATGTCATCCGATCCGATGCTGACAATCGTGATGCGGGATAAAGAAGCATCCTCGGTCGGTGCCACGGTCAGGGATTCGATGTTATAGCCGCGTGCTGAAAACAGGCCGGAAACGCGGGAGAGCGCACCGGCTTCGTTTTCGATCAGGATTGAAATGATATGACGCATGTTCAAAGCTCCTCCGCCAAAATCAATTCCGATAATCCCTTACCCGCCGCCACCATGGGAAACACGTTCGCTTTAGCATCCGTCAAGAAATTCATGAAGATAAAATCGTCCTTGTGTTGTTTGCTGAACGCCTCCTTGAGGGCCGGCTCCACATCCGCCGGTTTCTCGATTTGCATCCCGATATGACCATAGGCTTCGGCCAGTTTAACGAAATCAGGAAGGGCCGCGACATAGGATTCAGAATAACGATTGCCGTGGAACATCTCCTGCCACTGGCGCACCATGCCAAGATAACCGTTGTTGAGGCATAACACCTTGATCGGCAAACGGAATTGCTTACAGGTCGA
>JAUYFZ010000021.1 GCA_030689585.1 Rhodocyclaceae bacterium
GCATCCGCAAGCTGATCTACGACCACGCGGGTATTTCACTGGCTCCGATCAAACGGGACATGGTCTACAGTCGGCTGGCCCGCCGGTTGCGCGTGTTAAAACTGACCAAATTTTCTGATTATCTGGCCATTCTGGAACACGGAGATCCCGTGGAATGGGAAGTATTCGTCAACTCCCTGACCACCAATCTCACCTCTTTTTTCCGTGAGCCGCATCATTTCGACCTTCTTAAAAAACAATTTCAGAGCCTACCCCATCGCCCCTTGCGAATATGGTGTTCAGCCGCCTCCACCGGCGAGGAACCCTATTCCCTCGCCATTACTGCCTGCGAAATATTTAACAGCTTGGCTCCTCCCGTGCAAATATTCGCCAGCGACATTGACACCAATGTACTCGCCACGGCGCAACAGGGGGTCTATCCCATGGAGCGCGTGGACAAACTCTCCAGTGACCGCCTGCAACGTTTCTTTTTCAAAGGAACCGGCGCACAGTTGGGATATGCACGGGTGCGCCCCGAACTTCAAAAGCTCATCACCTTCACGCAGATCAATCTTTTAGATGCTCGCTGGCCCTTGATTCAGGGACCCTTCGATGCCTTATTCTGCCGAAATGTAATGATCTATTTCGACAAACCCACTCAATATCAAATCCTGAAAAAATTCGCCCCCTTATTGCACCCAACCGGTCGTCTCTACGCCGGTCATTCAGAAAGTTTTCTTCATGCAGCGGATGTCTTCCGCTCTATCGGACACACGGTCTATGAGCGCACCGTCCCATGAGTATAGAAACATCCGGATTCGCCGAGCATCTTTCTGACAATCGATATTTTGACCGTCATTTTGATTCAGACGCAGTCAAGGTATTGCCCGGAGAATACTTCGTCACTACCTCAAATATGCTCCTAGTCACCGTCCTAGGTTCTTGCGTCTCCGCTTGCATACGTGACCGCGAAAAAGGCGTAGGCGGCATGAATCATTTCATGTTGGCCGATAGCACGGCCAATGGCGGAACCACCTCGCCTTCCGCACGCTATGGAACCTACGCCATGGAAATCTTAATTAACCACTTATTAAAGTTAGGTTCAAAAAAAAGCAATCTAGAAGCCAAGGTATTCGGCGGCGGACGGGTCATGGCCGCTCTCTCCAGTTCGCAAGTCGGAGAGCGTAACTCCCAGTTTGTATTGGAGTATCTGGCCACCGAAGGCATTTCTGTCGTCGCACAAGACCTTTTGGATGTCTGCCCCCGAAAAGTTTATTTTTTCCCTCAATCAGGCCGTGTATTAGTCAAAAAACTAGCCCGGATGCACAACGATACCCTAGCACGACGCGAAAAAGAATACGCAGAACGCCTGACCGAAGCCCCTGTAGCGGGCGAAGTCGAACTTTTTTAACCGGACAATGACACATGCATACGCTGAATATCAAACTTGATGACTCAATTTACGAACACCTCAAGGCTTTTCTAAAATTTTACCCACAGGATAAATTGTCAATTATTGATGATGAATCAGACACTCACTTTAGCCTTGAGAATTCTCAAGCTTATACAGCGGCTTTGACTGACATGGATAATGCCGAAACAACCAATTGGAAAGACTACGCAAGAACAAGAAATATAAATGTTTGAAATTGAATTCTCGAAAAACTTCATAAAAAGTCTAGACAAAATGCCTGACAATATTGTCAGAGAACTTTATGCAGACTTGACGAAAATGATCACCAATCCACTTCCATCCAATGTTGCCGTTGACATAAAGAAGCTTCACGGAAAAACAGATCACTATCGACTACGCATTGGGAAATACAGATTCTTATTTACAATCATTAAAAAACAACTGGTTGTTTACTTTTTTGACCTTGGCTCCAGAGGCGACATTTACAAATAGAGAGAATCGTTCTACATGACAATCAAAGTACTCATCATTGATGATTCCGCGCTGATGCGCGGTCTCTTGACCGAAATCATCGGAGGCGCACCGGACATTCAAGTCGTTGGCACCGCGCCTGATCCGATTGCGGCCAGAGAGATGATCAAAACACTCGCGCCGGACGTTTTGACGCTCGATGTCGAAATGCCAAAAATGGACGGCCTCGAATTCCTGGGACGATTGATGCGCCTACGTCCGATGCCGGTCATTATGGTGTCCTCGCATACGGAGAGCGGTTCCGAGGCGACCCTCAAAGCACTGGAAACCGGCGCGGTCGATTTCATGCCCAAACCCCGCTTTGGTTTCGATGATGCGACGGCCATGTCGCACTATGCCGACGAAATTCGCGAAAAGATTCGCGGGGCCTGCCAAGCGCGTTTGCGCGTGATGTCTCGATTCGCCCCTGCCCCTGCACGAATCGAACCAACCACCAGCGGACTCTCGAAACGGCTCCTGAACGAACACGTTATCGCCATCGGTGCGTCCACCGGCGGCACCGAAGCCATCAAGGACGTGTTGACGGCACTTCCCGCAGAAGTACCCGGTATCGTCATGGTGCAGCACATGCCGGAAGCGTTCACGGCCTCCTTTGCCAAGCGACTGGATTCACTGTCCTCGCTTCGGGTCATAGAAGCGCAAGGGGGAGAACGCATCGAACCGGGCACTGCCTTGCTGGCTCCCGGCCATTCGCACATGCGCGTCGTTAAAAGGGGAGGGTATTACGTCGTCGAACTTTCAAAAGATGAACCCGTCAACCGGCATCGCCCCGCTGCAGATGCGCTGTTCTGGTCCGTCGCTTCCGTCGTCAAGCCCGGAAGTGCGACCGGCATTATCCTGACAGGCATGGGCAAGGACGGGGCCAAAGGTCTGTTGGAAATGAAGAGCGTAGGGGACTGGAACATCGGTCAGGATCAGGAAAGTTGTGTCGTCTACGGGATGCCGCGTGAAGCCGCCATCATCGGTGCGCTTGACGAAGTCGCTCCCCTGTCGGACGTAGCCTCCCGTCTTCTTGCTCGATTACGTCACTTGGATAAATCGTGAACCGCTATACTACCAACCATTCTATGGAGGCAAAACTATGCAAACCAATGTAACCAATGCGAACGGACGTGTCACGGTCAAGCTCACGGGACGATTTGATTTCAACGCACATCGCGAATTCCGCGATGCCATTGACGAATCCCTGAAGTCGACTGAAAAAAATGTCGTGATTGATCTCTCCACGGTCGACTATCTGGATAGCTCGGCACTGGGCATGTTATTGATGCTGCGCGATAAAACAAAGAATGTTGGTAAAACGGTTTCCCTAGCCGGCGCCAACGGAGCAGTTAAGCAAGTACTGGACATCGCCAACTTCAGCAAACTGTTCCCGCTGATCTAACGGTCATGGCTTGTGCCCCCCGTATTATGAAATTTGCCCCGTTGACCCCCATCCCCTCCCCAACCCTCCCCTTGAAGGGGAGGGAGACAACCGGTGCGCCTTGCTCCTCCCCCTTCAAGGGGAGGGAGACAACCGGTGCGCCTTGCTCCTCCCCCTTCAAGGGGAGGGAGACTAACTCCCTCCCCTTCAAGGGGAGGGTTGGGGAGGGGATGGGAAAAGTGTTCCACGTTAACAACCCATGAACAACCCCTCGCCAGAACACGATGATATTGCGCTTGCCCATCATTTGATGGCACGCCTGATTGATGCCGAGCGATTAAACGATCCTGCGATTCGACACTGGTTGCTCCCTTCCTCCGATCTTTCGGGTGATCTGCTATTGGCCGCCCGCACACCGGGGGGTACTTTGCATCTTCTTCTGGCCGATGGCACCGGTCGGGGGCTTTCGGCCCCGCTCAATGCGATGCCCGTTGCTCCTCCCTTCTATCGCATGACTGAAAAAGGCTTCGGCATCGAAGCCATTGCCCGCGAACTTAACGCAAAAGTACATCAGTTTTTACCGGTCAACCGCTTCATCGCTGCCACGCTGGCTTCCGTGGATTTTCGTAGCCGCACCGTGCAGATATGGAATGGGGGAAATCCACCGCCCTGCCTCATAGACTTTGACGGTCATACCGCCTGCATCTTCAACAAGACACATATGGCCTTGGGCATTCTGGAAGAGGCCGAGTTCAACGCCACCACCGAAACCCATGTCTTCAGTGCACGCCCCCAGCTCATCCTTTATTCCGATGGTCTGTTAAAGGCCGAACGAGTCGACGGCGAACCGTTTGGTCAAGAACGCCTCATCGCCGCTCTTTCCGATGCGTTGCCAAGAACCCGATACGACACCCTCGTCGCCGCCCTCACCCGCCATGTGGAAGGCACCTCCATACGAGACGATGCCTCCTTCGCCCTCATCGATTGTGCAAGACGAAATTGGGAAATGGCGGTCGAGGTCGCCGTTCCGCATCTGCCCATCCCTGCCCGGGATGTACCCGGGGCCTGGCGATTCTTCCTGCGGTTGTCTGCCAAAGAAATTCGCACGATTGACATCGTCCCCGTCCTTTTGGGACTCACCGCGCAACTCGAAGGGCTGGGAGCCGATACAGATCGCTTGTTCGTGGTGCTCTCTGAAATGTATAACAACGCCGTAGACCACGGTCTGTTGCGCTTAGATTCCCATCTAAAACTCGCCGAAAACGGCATAGAAACGTGGATTACCGAACGAGAGCAGGCGTTGTCTCAACTCATGACCGGAGAAATCCAGTTCGATCTAGAACGTTTCGTCGAAACAGATCGCTCTTGGTTGCGCATTGCCTGCCGAGACAGTGGACCAGGATTCGACCCCGCCCTGCTGGTCGGAGAAGCAGCCTCGACAGAAGATTTAACGGCGGCCCCCCCCGGCCCGCTGCCTTTTGGCCGTGGCATGTTGCTGCTGCGTTCACTTTGCACCAACTTCCAGCATAATGAAGCCGGAAATGTGGCCA
>JAUYFZ010000214.1 GCA_030689585.1 Rhodocyclaceae bacterium
ACAGCGTTCAAAAAGGCGATAAGCAAAAACTTGCAGTGATCATTGCCGAATATCTTCTTGAACGCAATATCGTTTTGAGGGTTGACGAAGCGCATGGACGATGATTTTGATGGGCAGAGAAGGGGAATGAGGGAATGAAGAATCAGAGGTTCGGATTTTACGCCATAACTGCCTGTGTATTTCCGTTATGCGTCCGCTGTTTATGCGCAATGTCAGCTATGCAGTTCCAACGCGATGCAAGCGTACAAGCCAATGTAACCCATCCGCCAGTAACGAGAATCACGCTATTACCTGAAACGAGCTTTTGAAGATACCGCTCAACTGAGCATATATCCGTGGCTATTCGGCGCGGGTGCAATTAAAAGTGGGGGACGGTCAGGTAAATTCCTTCGTTGGCCCGCTGAATTTTTGGATGCTCGGTGGGGATTGCGTTGTCACCAATCACAGGTTGGGCGACCTTTAAATCTGTTGACTTGTTGTCCAGCCAATGAAACAATGATTCATTAAGGTTACAATATATGGTCTTGTGGTCTATCAATGAGTCATGGTTAAGCCTATTTCCCGTCCCTCTTCGCAGTACAGCCTCAACGCGCTTGAGCTGCTGGGTCAGCTTGTGCGTGAAGGGCGTCTTAACAAAGTGCTTACCACCACGGATTTGGCTGCGCGTGCGGGAATTTCGCGCGCCCTGCTCCAACGCATAGAGCGGGGGGATACTGGTTGCTCTATTGGTGCGGTGTTTGAAGTGGCCGCCATCTGCGGAGTGCCTCTGTTTGAACAGGAACAACGGCAACTTGCCAGCCGCTTGGCATTCCAGCGCGAAAAAATGGCTCTGTTGCCTAAAGCCGCCAGATCCCGTGCCAAGGGGGTGAAAGATGACTTCTGAGATCGATCCCCTCTATTCAGAAGCCTATGTCTGGGTCTGGCTGCCTGATGCAACCGAACCTGTCGTCGCAGGCTTGCTCTCCAAACAGGGTCAGCAGTTGGTGTTTAACTATGGTCGTAGCTATTTGGCCCGTGCGGATGCCATTGCCCTGTATGCCCCAGAGTTACCGCTAGGTCTAGGCGTTATTCCGCTGATTTCCGGTTTGAACATGCCCAGTTGCATTCGCGATGCATCACCGGATGCTTGGGGTCGTCGCGTGCTGATCAATCACAAATTGGGTGTTAAGGGAGGTGATGCAGCCGAGTTCGACCTCGATGAGCTGACCTGTCTGCTGGAGTCAGGCTCGGACAGAATTGGTGCTTTGGATTTTCAGCGGTCGCCAACTCACTATGAGCCAAGGCACACACAGCATCCTTCGCTGGATGATCTGTTAGCGGCTGCGGAGAAAGTTGAGCGGGGCGTGCCACTCTCGCCCGAATTAGGTCAGGCGTTGCTGCACGGTACCTCCCTGGGAGGTGCTCGCCCCAAGGTCTTGCTTGATGATGGCGAGCGCAAACTCATTGCCAAATTTTCCGCAAGCAACGATCTCTACAGCGTCGTCAAAACCGAATTCATCGCCATGCGCCTGGCACGCAAGGTTGGACTGGATGTGGCAACGGTGCAGTTGCGCTCGTCGATGGGAAAAGACCTGTTGTTGATCGAGCGTTTTGATCGGGTTGCGCATGAGGGTCAATGGCGCAGGCGCGCCATGGTCTCAGCACTCACCCTGTTTGAGCTTGATGAAATGATGGCTGCCTATGCCAGTTATGAAACGTTTGCAGAAATCATTCGCCATCGTTTTGTCGATGCGAAGGCTACTTTGCGAGAGTTGTTCTCCCGAATTGTCTTTAACATCCTCTGTGGCAACACCGACGACCACGCCCGTAATCACGCAGCATTTTGGGATGGGCATCAATTAACCTTAACGCCTGCCTACGACATTTGTCCGCAATCGCGCTCCGGTCAACAGGCTTCGCCAGCCATGCTGATTCATGGCGCAAAGCGCAGCAGCCAAGTGACCACATGCATTGCTGCTGCTTCGTCTTTTCTGCTTGGGCGTGAAGATGCGATTGCAATCGTTAACCACCAAGTCCATGTCATTGAACGCGAATGGCAGGCCACATGCGATGAAGCGAATTTGAGCGAAGTGGACCGTGCCTTGCTGTGGCGGCGACAGTTTTTAAATCCCTTCGCCTTCCTTGATGCGCCATCATGAGCGGCGCGTTGCACCCCCCTCCCGAGCAAGGTAACGCACTAACTCGCATAGTCGCCAAGCCAACCCTCGTTCTATGAAATTCGTTAAATGCGATCCCACTATAAACCGTATAGAGCCATAAATTTGAACGTCAGCCGCAAGGGCATCCTCCATAAAAATGTCACTCAATTGAGCGTTTATTCGGGGTTGCTCGAAGCGTATTTCATTGATTTTCTGCATCCCAGAAGTATACTGCGAAATTATGAAAACTTTTAATAACGCAGGACCTTCGGTGCAAGAAATGCACTACATGATCAATCCGTTGGATCGTATTGATCTGTCAACTATTGAATCGCTGATTGCAGAATGGCGTTATTTTGTCTTACACGCGCCTCGGCAAACGGGAAAGACGACCTCGTTGTTAGCCTTGATGCAATACCTTAATGAACAAGGAAAATATCGCGCACTGTATGTCAACATCGAAGGGGCGCAGGCGGCGCGGGGGGATGTTGGGCGCGGAATGACTGCCATCACCAGTGCCTTGGCTGATGCAGCGGCCTATTATCTGCGCGATGAACGTCTTCGTTTATGGCGTACCGAGATGTTGCCCATCACCGGTTACGAAGATTTGTTACGTTCGTTGCTGGCCCGCTGGAGTGAGGCCGACCCCCGCCCTGTCGTGCTGATGTTAGACGAAGTGGATGCTCTGGTGGGCGATACGCTCATTTCCCTATTACGCCAGATTCGTGCTGGATATGCCCAGCGACCGGTGGCCTTCCCACAAACCGTCATCCTGTGCGGGGTGCGCGATGTGCGCGATTATCGGATTCACACTTCGCATAACGAGATTATTACGGGCGGTTCTGCCTTTAATATCAAGGCGAAATCCTTACGGCTGGGTAATTTTAGCCAAGAAGAAACAGAAGCACTCTGGCGACAACATGAAACAGACACCGGGCAGAAAATCGATCCAGCGATTTATCCAGAGTTGTGGGAAGACACCGCTGGGCAACCTTGGCTTGTTAATGCCTTGGGGTATGAAGTAGCCAGTGAAGATCGCGAATTACGCAACCGCACACAACCCATCACGCTGGAACGCTACAAAGCCGCCCGCGAGCGATTGATTCAGTCTCGTGCGACCCATTTGGATCAACTCACCGATAAGTTGCGAGAAGAACGGGTGCGACGGGTTGTCTCTGCATTACTCGATGGCGAATCCATGATGGCCCCTATTGCCACAGACGATCTGCAATACGTCGAGGATATGGGATTAATCAAGAGCCGTCCAAAACTGGCGATTACCAACCGCATTTATCAGGAAATCATTCCCCGCGAACTGACCTGGACAACGCAAGTTACTCTGAATACCCACGATCAACCCTGGTATGTTCGAGAGGATCGGCGATTGGATATGCCTAAACTCATCGCCGCTTTTCAACAATTCTTCCGCGAGCATTCTGAAGCGTGGCTGGAACGTTTTGAATACAAAGAAGCCGGTCCGCATCTGTTAATGCAGGCATTTTTACAGCGCATCGTCAATGGGGGCGGACGTATCAATCGAGAATATGGACTGGGACGCGGGCGCACCGACCTTTTTTTAGAGTGGCCACTCGATGAAACACAAGGCTATAACGGCCCGGTGCAAAGGGTAGTAATTGAATTGAAGTTACTGCGAAAAGCCCCCGAAACAACGCTCTCGCAAGGGATTGTGCAAACGTTGGAATACGCAGATCGCTGTGGTGCGGATGAAGCGCACCTTATTTTATTTGACCGTCGCCCGAAGATTTCATGGAACAAACGTATCTGGCACAAGAAAGTGTGTCATGAAGATAGAACCGTGTTTGCATGGGGGGCATGACTTGAAAACTTTTAATAACGCCGGGCCTTCGATTACAGAAGATCACTACATGATCAATCCGCTGACGCGGATTGATCTGCCAAGTATCGAATCGCTGATTGCAGAGATCTGGGGTCATGCAGAGATCTGGGGTCAGGTCTTGATATCACGTTTTCAGATCTGCACAGATCTGGGGTCAGGTCTTGACATCACGTCTTTGACGGCATAGCCTCCTCCCATGGCCCGCCCTCTTCGACTTGAATTCCCCTGCGCCATTTATCACGTGACCGCGCGCGGCAATGCGCGGAATGCGATTTTTCTTGACGATGTGGATCGGGAATTGTTTCTTGTTTGTCTCAGCGAGGTAGTTACGCGCTTTGGCTGGCTATGTCAC
>JAUYFZ010000040.1 GCA_030689585.1 Rhodocyclaceae bacterium
GCGCTGCATCGTGCGCCGCACTCGGGCTTATCTCGAAGCAACGATCAATCCGGCCACGGGCGGCTATTTTCTGCCCAAGGTGACGGTGAAGCTGTTCGGTGAGGACGACACCGGCGCGCTGGTTCTTGGCAGCTATCTGCGCGATGCTTATCAGGAGGCCGAAGCGTTTTCTCAGTTGCTTCAGCAGCGGGTAAAAGGTGCAGGATTCTTCAAGACATTGCTGTTGCGGCGCATGGGCAGCTCGATGGAAGCCGGTCGCCGTACCGTCGCCAAGCTGCTCGGCGAAGAACCCGACACGCCGGATGATGAGGACGAGGATGACGCGGAGGAAGACACGCCGGTGCAATTGGGTCGGCCACAGCAGGGTGTCAGTGATTTCAAGAATTTTACGGACGCGGAAATCGCCTCATTGCGCCGCTGCCTCGATCTGCTTCGACAAGGCGGCAATAACGATCCAAAGCTGGAAGCACTGATTGGCTATCTGCGTGGTACCCATCCGGGTGTCAGCCGTAGTTGGCTCGATCTGGGCTGCATTTTGTTTTCCCAGTATTACGACACGGTGCGCTGGATCGGCGATGAAATGGCCAAACGCGTCGAGTTTGCCGGGATGGACATCGGCCTTTACGCCGGCAGCAACCGCTCCGGTTTATGGCGTGACGGAAGGTTTCAGCGTTGTGACCGGAATGTGTTGAAAGACCGCGTTCGCGCTGGCGATCTCAAGCTCCTGCTCGGCACCGACGCCGCCTCGGAGGGGCTGAACCTCCAGCGTCTCGGCACGCTAATCAATATCGACTTGCCCTGGAATCCGACCCGGTTGGAGCAGCGCAAGGGTCGCATCCAGCGTATCGGCCAAGTGCGCAGCGAAATCTGGATCGCTAATCTGCGCTACCGTGGCTCGGTGGAAGATCGTGTGCATCAGGTGCTGGCTGGCCGGCTCGAAGCCATTCACGGCCTGTTCGGGCAGATTCCCGATACGCTGGAAGATGTGTGGGTGCAGGTCGCACTCAACGACGAGCAGGCGGCGAATCTGCTCATTGACCGTGCTACAGCGACCCGGAACCCGTTTGATGCGAAATACAGCAAAGTGGAAGATGCCGACTGGGAGACCTGCGCATCGGTGCTGAACGGGATGAGCATGAAGGAGTTGCTGTCGCGAGGGTGGTAGGGTAAGTCTCCAGCCGCCTCACCGAACCCCACCTTGATTAAGCCGGGTCAGTTCGTCGCGTATCGCGGCCGCCTGTTCAAATTCCAGATTTTTTGCGTGTTCCTGCATGGTTTTTTCGAGCTGTTTGATTTCTTTCGTCCGTGCTTTGTCACTCATCACTTCGTATTTTGCGGCTTCCTGCGCCACTTTGAGGTTGTGAAGGGCTGTTTCGCTGTCGTAGGCCATGTCGATGATGTCTTTGATGCGCTTGGTGACCCCTCGCGGCGTGATGCCCTGTTCGGTATTCCAGGCGATTTGCTTGGTTCGGCGACGCTCGGTTTCGAGAATGGCCCGCTTCATTGACTCCGTCATGCGGTCGGCATAGAGAATGGCCGAGCCGTGGAGGTGTCGTGCGGCACGTCCGATGGTCTGGATCAGGGAGCGTGTCGACCGCAAGAAACCTTCCTTGTCTGCATCGAGAATGGCCACTAAAGACACTTCGGGAATGTCCAATCCCTCGCGTAGCAGGTTGATTCCTACCAGTACGTCAAAGTGTCCTAACCTCAAATCACGAATGATTTCAACACGTTCGACGGTTTCGATATCGGAATGCAGGTACCGCACTTTGATGCCGTTGTCGCTTAGAAATTCGGTGAGTTGTTCGGATAACCGTTTGGTCAATGTCGTGACCAGCACTCGTTCTTTCAAGGCGACTCGCCGTTTGATCTCGGAGAGGAGGTCATCAACTTGTGTCGTTGCCGGACGCACGATGATTTCCGGATCAACCAGCCCGGTCGGGCGGACCAGTTGTTCCACCACTTGTTGTTGATGCGCACTTTCGTAATCCGCCGGAGTCGCCGAGACAAAAATGGTCTGCGGCATCAACCGTTCAAATTCATCAAACTTGAGGGGGCGGTTGTCGAGGGCGGACGGTAGGCGAAATCCATAATCGACCAGATTTTCCTTGCGTGAACGATCGCCTTTGTACATGCCGCCTGCCTGAGGAATCGAGACATGGGATTCGTCGATGAACAGGAGGGCATCGGGGGGCAGGTAGTCGATCAGGGTCGGAGGGGGTTCGCCCGGCTTTCGACCGGAGAGGTGGCGGGAATAATTTTCAATCCCTTTGCAAAATCCCAACTGCTCCATCATCTCCAGATCGAATCGCGTGCGTTCTGCGATGCGCTGGGCTTCGACGAGTTTCCCTTCGCGCTGGAAATATTCGATGCGTTCGCGCAATTCGATTTTGATTTGCTCCATGGCTCGCAAAATGGTCGCCCGTGGAGTGACATAGTGACTGGAGGGGAACACGGTAAAGCGGGGGAGTTTGTGTTTCGAGTGACCGGTCAGCGGGTCGAACAACGTCAATGATTCGATCTCCTCGTCAAAGAGGGAAATACGCACGGCACTCTCCGCATGTTCGGCGGGAAAAATGTCGATGACATCGCCCCGCACGCGAAAGGTGCCTCGGCGGAAATCCATTTCGTTGCGCTCATATTGCATTTCGGACAAGCGACGGATGATGTCTCTCTGGCCCAGTGTTTCGCCCTGACGAAGATGCAGGATCATGCTGTGATAATCGACTGGATCGCCAATGCCGTAAATCGCCGACACGGTGCAGACGATGACTACATCGCGTCGTTCCAGCAGACTTTTGGTGGCTGAAAGCCGCATCTGTTCGATCTGTTCGTTGATGCTCGAATCCTTTTCGATGAACAAATCACGCGAAGGCATATAGGCTTCCGGTTGATAGTAGTCGTAATAGGAAACGAAATACTCGACGGCATTTTCAGGCAAAAATTCCCGAAATTCAGCGTAGAGTTGGGCGGCCAGTGTCTTGTTCGGAGCCAATACCAAGGCAGGTCGTCCCAATCGGGCGATGACATGGGCCATGGTGTAGGTCTTGCCCGACCCTGTGACACCCAGCAGAGTTTGAAAGGAAAGTCCTTTGTGCACCCCGGCTTCAAGTTGACGAATAGCTTCCGGCTGATCGCCTGCGGGTTGAAAGGGCAGATGCAGCCGGAACGGACTAAAGTTCATGGCATCGAGGGTATCATTACGCACCTATTCACACACGCACTGATTTCTTATGAGCCACTCATCCACCTCTCCCTTTGCCACCGTCGAAATGGCTCCCCGTGACCCGATTTTGGGTCTGACCGAAGCGTTTAATGCCGATACCCGCTCAAACAAAGTCAATCTCGGGGTGGGGGTTTACTACGACAATAACGGAAAAGTTCCCCTGTTATCTGCGGTTAAAACGGCTGAACAGGCGCGTTTAACGGCTCAACCGGCCCGCAGTTATCAACCCATTGACGGTCTGGCGACTTATAACCAACTCGTGCAACAGTTGGTGTTCGGCAAGGATTCACCGCTCATCGCAGAAGGCCGCATTCTGACGATTGAAGCCTTGGGCGGTACGGGGGCACTTAAGGTCGGCGGGGATTGGTTGCATCGGCTTTTCCCGGATGCCAAAATTTATATCTCCGATCCGAGTTGGGAGAACCATCGTGCGCTCTTTGAAACCGCCGGATTGGTGGTTGAAAGCTATCCTTACTACGACGCTAACGGGCATGGCGAATCGCCACCCCGCATTATGAAACATGCCCCATTGACCCCCATCCCCTCCCCAACCCTCCCCTTGAAGGGGAGGGAGACAACCGATGCGCCTTGCTCCTCCCCCTTCAAGGGGGAGGCTGGGAGGGGGATGGGGAATGTGTTTCACGCTAAAACTCGCGGGGTCGATTTTGTCGCGATGAAGTCTTCTTTGGATGATCTACCTGCCCGTAGCATCGTCCTCTTACATGCCTGTTGCCACAATCCGACGGGGGCCGATTTGACCCCCGCGCAGTGGAAGGAAGTGGTCGAAGTCGTGCAACGCCGGTCACTGATTCCCTTCATCGACATGGCTTATCAGGGCTTTGCCGAGGACATCGAACCCGATGCTATGGCGGTTCGCCTTTTTGCAGAGGCCGGTGTCCAGTTTCTGGTGTCCAGTTCCTTTTCAAAATCGTTTTCGCTGTACGGCGAGCGCGTCGGCGCACTCTCCGTGGTCACGGCCAGCCGCGAAGAATCGGCCCGCGTGCTCTCACAAATCAAACGCATCATCCGCACCAACTATTCGAATCCGCCTACCCACGGGGGGGCTATCGTGGCCGCCGTGCTGGCCAATAGCGAACTCCGTGCGCAATGGGAAGCGGAGTTGGCCGATATGCGACACCGTATTCATGCCGTGCGGATCGAACTGGTCGCCAAACTCAAGGCGCAGGGGGTGTCCATGGACTTTATCGCCCAACAGCGCGGCATGTTTTCCTACACGGGCTTGACTCCCGCAGAGGTCGACCAGCTTCAACGTGAATTTGGCATCTACGCAGTAAGTACGGGGCGCATCTGCTTGGCCGCCCTCAATGATCGCAACATCAACACGGTGGCGAATGCCATCGCCGCAGTACTGGGACACGCACATGACTGAAGAAAACCACATCATCGCTGAACGACGGGCGAAATTAGCCGAATGGCGCAAAACCGGTCGAGCCTATCCCAACGATTTCCGGCGTGAAAATATCGCGGGCCGACTCGATGAACTTTACGGAACCAAGCCCCGTGAAGAACTCGACGCGACACCGATCACCGTTAAGATTGCTGGGCGCATCATGCTAAAACGCGTGATGGGCAAAGCCAGTTTCGCCACGATCCAGGATCTTTCCGGGCGCATCCAGCTTTATGTGAACAAAGAGGGAGTCGGCGAAACGGTTTATGAGGATTTCAAACATTGGGATTTGGGTGACATCGTCGGTGTCAACGGCACGTTGATGAAAACACGGACGGGCGAACTCACGGTCAACTGTGCCGAGATTCGTCTGCTCTCCAAAGCATTGCGCCCCCTTCCTGAAAAATTTCATGGCCTGGTCGATGTGGAACAGAAATATCGCCAACGTTATCTGGATCTCATTACCAGCGAACAAACGCGATTTACCTTCGTGGCACGCAGCCGCATGATCGCTTCGATCCGCCAGTACATGACCCATCATGGGTTTCTGGAAGTTGAAACGCCCATGATGCACCCCATCCCGGGCGGGGCGGCGGCCAAACCCTTTGTTACCCATCACAATGCACTGGATCAGGAGATGTTCCTGCGCATCGCGCCGGAGCTGTACCTAAAACGCCTGGTCGTAGGCGGCTTTGAAAAAGTGTTCGAAATCAACCGGAATTTTCGCAATGAGGGGCTGTCGACCCGACACAATCCAGAATTCACGATGATGGAATTTTATGAAGCCTATGCCGATTACAAGAGCCTGATGGACTTCACCGAAGGCTTGATTCGCCAAGCGGCGCGTGAAGCACTGGGCATGGAAACTTTCGATTATCAGGGTCGAACGCTTGATCTTTCAAAACCGTTTATTCGGATGACGATGGTGGAAGCCATTCATACGTACCATCCCGGTTACAGCCTCACGAATCTCAACGATGCGGGCTGGCTGCGCCACAAGCTCATCGAACTCAAAGTGGACGTTCGCGCAGGAACGGGATTGGGTACGCTTCAGATGTTGATGTTTGAAGAAACCACGGAAGCCGAATTATGGGCACCCACTTTCATCATCGACTACCCCACGGAGGTTTCTCCGTTAGCACGCCGTTCGGATAGCAACCCCGACGTCACTGAACGCTTCGAGCTTTTCATCGTCGGTCGCGAAATCGCCAACGGTTTTTCAGAATTAAACGATCCCGAAGATCAAGCGGCGCGTTTTCTGGAGCAAGCCAACGCCAAGGATGCCGGTGACGATGAAGCGATGCACTACGACGCAGACTACATCCTCGCCCTCGAATACGGACTACCCCCCACAGGAGGCTGCGGCATCGGTATCGACCGGCTGGTCATGCTGCTCACCGATTCCCCCGCCATTCGTGATGTGATTCTCTTTCCGCAGATGCGAACGACCTAGGGTTATTAGTGCGCAGCTCCAGCCGACAGTCGGTATTGCGTTTGGCGCGACCAAACGCTACCATAGGTTATGTTTAGCAGATCATATTGGCATTCTCTCATTGAATCAGCGTGGTCTCGCCGTTCAATCATCTGGTTGTCTGGCGTGCGTCGTGCTGGAAAAACGGGCTCTATGTGGTTTGTAGTGGGTGACATGCCATATCGCTGACATGACAGTCTCCC
>JAUYFZ010000041.1 GCA_030689585.1 Rhodocyclaceae bacterium
AGGAGTGTATCGGCATCAAACTTGTGGTTCGACAAGCTCACCACGAACGGTTGGGGTTTTAAAACAACTGGTTATCAGTAAATTGCCTACCTGAGTAGTTACCAAAAAACTTCGGCAATCGTGCGCTGAATTGCTTCTGCGGCGGCCTTCGGGTCGGGAGCCTGTCGGATGGGACGGCCTACCACGATGTAATCGGCCCCGTTCTTGAAGGCTTGGGCGACATCGACGGTACGTTTCTGGTCGTCTGTGGGTCTGTTTTCAACGGGACGAATACCCGGGGTGACCACCAACAATCTTTCTCCCAATTCATGTCGAATCATGGGGGCTTCCAACCCGGAAGAAACGATGCCGTCCACCCCCGCTTCCAATGCACGACGGGCGCGGGAGAGCACCAGTTTGTCGACATCACAGGCGAAACCAAGATCATCTAAGTCACCTCGGTCGAGGCTGGTCAACACAGTAACGGCCAAGATTTTGAGATTGCCCTTGCCGTCGACTTCGTTTCTGCCCTTGACAGCCGCTTCCATGATGGCTTGATTGCCATGCACCGTGGCAAAGGTCGCCCCACTTCCTGCTAAAGAACGCACGGCAGATCGCACCGTTTCTGGCACATCGAAGAACTTGAGATCGACAAAAACTTTCTTGCCTTGCGCCATCAACGCATCCATCAAGTCGAAATAATGGCCACTCATGAAGAGTTCCAACCCGATCTTGTAGAAGCGCACCGAATCACCTAACCGAAGCGTCAACGCCATCGCTTCTGCCGCTGTGGGAACATCAAGCGCGACAATCAATCGTTCGTTGGAAGGAATAGAGGCTGATTTCATAGTTGAGGATTCAATCTCTCACCATGAGAACAAAGTTTGTTCAATGCGTTCAGATAAGCCTTGGCGGAAGCCACCACGATGTCGGTATCGGCTCCCAAGCCATTGACGATACGTCCATCACGCGACAAACGCACGGTGACTTCGCCTTGCGCATCGGTTCCGGTGGTAATGGCATTCACGGAATAAAGCAATAAATCGGTTTGGCTGTTGGCCACTTTTTCGATGGCCTTAAAAGTGGCATCCACCGGGCCACTGCCCGTCGCTTCTGCTTGAATTTCTTGTCCCTCGACCCACAGGGTCAACTTCGCCATCGGAGCCTCTCCCGTTTCAGAATGAAACATCGAAGACACCAGTCGCCAGGTTTCCTGTGCGGGAGCTTCGTCCGTGAAAAGAGCCGTCAAATCTTCATCAAAAATCTCCCGCTTCTTGTCCGCCAGTGCTTTGAAACGGGCAAAGGCGGCATTCAATGTTTCTTCATTGGGCATGTCGATATTGAGTTCAGCCAGACGGGTTTTGAAGGCGTTGCGTCCTGATAGTTTCCCCAGCGTGAGACGGTTGGTTGCCCAACCCACCTCTTCGGCCCGCATGATTTCGTAGGTTTCGCGGTGCTTTAACACGCCGTCCTGATGAATGCCGGATTCGTGCGCAAACGCATTGGCCCCTACAATCGCCTTGTTCGGCTGAACGGGATAACCGGTGATCTGAGAAACAAGTTTCGATGTCGGCACGATTTCCCTCGTTTCGATGCGGGTTTCGCAGTCAAAAACATCGGGGCGTGTTCGCACCGCCATGACCACTTCTTCAAGCGAGGCATTACCGGCTCGCTCTCCCAAGCCGTTGATCGTACATTCCACCTGCCGTGCACCCGCCAACACGGCAGACAAGGAATTGGCGACCGCCAGACCGAGATCGTTATGACAATGGGTCGACCAGATCACTTGGTCGGCATTCGGCACGGTTTCGATCAGGCGACGCATCCGTTCACCCCATAGTTCCGGAATGCTGTAGCCCACGGTATCCGGCACGTTAAGCGTTTTGGCACCGGCTTGAATCACGGCATCAAACACGCGGCACAGGAAATCAAAGTCGGATCGCACGGCATCTTCTGCGGAAAATTCGACATCATCCGTATATTGCCGCGCCAGTTTTACCGCCGCCACCGCCGCGTCCACCACCTGGTCAGGCGTCATGCGCAGCTTCTTTTCCATGTGGATGGGGCTTGTCGCAATAAAGGTGTGGATGCGCCCCTGTTTTGCCGGTTGAATGGCTTCCCCTGCCCGTCGCACGTCGTTTTCATTGGCACGGGCCAAACCGCAAACGATGGATTCACGAACCGCTTCGGCCACCGACTTGACCGCTTCAAAATCCCCTTGGGAGGCGGCAGGGAACCCTGCTTCGATTACATCCACACGCAGACGTTCCAGTTGCCGTGCGATGCGCAACTTGTCTTCTCGATTCATAGCCGCACCGGGGCTTTGTTCGCCATCCCGTAGCGTCGTATCAAAAATGATGAGGCGGTCTTTCGTTAGTTTTAGCGTCATTTCCAAGAATCCTTCAGCGTGACTGTTCTGTTGAATGTGGGGACACCCGGACGGGAATCCATCCGATCCGCCACGAAATAACCGTGGCGTTCAAACTGGAAACGATCCTCGGCACAAGCTTCCTTCAGAGAGGGTTCCATTTTGACAAGATGAGTCTGCATCGCATCAGGATTCAGTTCGTTGATGAAATTCTCACCCGGATGTTCCGTCGTAAACAGCCTCTCAATCATGCGAACTTTGGCTTCATAAGCGTGCGACACCGAGACCCAGTGAATGTTGCCCTTAACCTTGACGCTATCGGCCCCGGCCGTGCCGGATTTCGTTTCAGGCAAATAGGTGCAATGCACCTTTGTTACGCGCCCTGTGGCATCTTTTTCGCAGCCGGTGCATTCCACCACATAGCCATAACGCAGCCGCACCCGATTGCCGGGGAATAAACGGAAATAACCCTTGGGGGGTGTTTCCGTAAAGTCTTCGCGCTCAATCCAAAGCGAATGAGAAAAGGGGATTTCACGTCGTCCCCATTCGGGTTTTTGAGGATGATTCGGGGCGTGACAAGTTTCTTCCTGCCCTGCCGGATAGTTGTCAATGACCAGATTGACCGGATCGAGTACCGCGATGCGGCGAACGGCCACCTC
>JAUYFZ010000023.1 GCA_030689585.1 Rhodocyclaceae bacterium
TCACATGGAATCCGTTAAATGCGATTAAACGCCCGCCCCCCTTCGCCCCCCTTTCGGGGGGTTCTCATCGGCTCGCTGCGCTCGATTGTTACGGGGCACTCCGAATGAGTGTATGTCACGCTAACGGGCATGGCGAATCGCCACCCCGCATTATGAAACATGCCCCATTGACCCCCATCCCCTCCCCAACCCTCCCCTTGAAGGGGAGGGAGAGATGCTCCTCCCCCTTCAAGGGGGAGGCTGGGAGGGGGATGGGGTATGTGTTTCACGCTAACAGCAACCCCAATCTTGAAACGGCTGCTCATCCTGAAACCCTGCGCCGCATTGCCATCGACCCCATCACTCGCGTTGAAGGTCACGGAAAGGTCACGTTGTTGCTCGACGAGAACAACCGTGTGCATCAAGCACGGTTACACATTGTCGAATTCCGTGGATTCGAGAAGTTCATCCAGGGACGGCCTTACTGGGAGGTGCCGGTCATGGTGCAGCGATTGTGCGGCATCTGCCCGGTATCGCACCATCTCGCCGCGTCCAAGGCCATGGACATGGTGGTGGGGGCCACGCTCACCCCGACGGCTGAAAAGCTGCGTCGGCTGATGCACTACGGTCAAATACTGCAATCCCACGCGCTGCACTTCTTTCATCTCTCGACCCCCGATCTGCTGTTCGGCTTCGATGCGGAGGTGGCCACGCGCAACATCGTCGGGGTGATCGCCGCCAACCCTGAACTGGCGAAAAAAGGGGTGCTGCTTCGCAAGTACGGTCAGGAAATCATTCGCATGACGGCGGGAAAACGCGTGCACGGCACCGGTTCGATCCCAGGCGGGGTCAATAAGTCTCTGTCGAAGGAAGAGCGGGATGCCTTGCTGGTGGACATTTATTCGATGGTGGCCTGGAGTCGTGAGGCCATCCACCTGATTCGTCGGTTGTTCGAGGAAAATCTCGACCGTTACAACGCCTTTGGCCGTTTTCGTTCGCACGGCATGAGCCTCGTGCGTGCAGACGGCGCGATGGATCTCTACCACGGCGGGTTGCGTGTTCGAGAGGCAAACGGCCGGCCACTGTTCGATCACTTTGATGTCAAACATTACTGGGACCTCATTTCGGAAGATGTGAAGCCTTGGTCCTACATGAAGTTCCCATTCCTCAAAAGCCTTGGCCCCGAGGAGGGGTGGTATCGCGTCGGCCCGCTCACGCGGGTTACCCAATGCGATGTGATTCCGACACCGCTGGCCGATCACGAGCGTCGTGAATTTCTGGCTTTCGATGACGGTCGCCCGGCGGGTGCAACGCTCGGCACTCACTGGGCGCGCATGATCGAGATGCTGCATGCCGCAGAAACGATCAAGGACTTGCTACACGACGATGACATTCTCGGCAGCGATCTCGTCGCCGTCGGTCATCGGGAAAAAGGCGATGCGGTGCGCGGCGTGGGTGTCATTGAAGCGCCGCGTGGCACCCTGATTCATCACTATCGTGTCGATGAGGACGACCAAGTGATCCGTGCCAACCTGATCGTCTCGACGACCCACAACAACCAAGCGATGAACGAGGCGATTCGTGCCGTCGCGCGGGAATATTTTGACGGTCGCGAGATCACCGAAGGTCTGTTGAACCACATCGAAGTGGCCATTCGGGCCTTTGATCCCTGTTTGTCCTGCGCGACACACGCGTTAGGGCGAATGCCGCTGGAGGTCGAGGCACTGGATGCCGAGGGAATCAACATCGCCCGTCTGTCCAAAGGTGCAGACGGGAAATATTCGTGACCGCGCCCGTTTTGATTTTCGGATGGGGCAATCCTTCCCGGGGGGATGACGCACTCGGCCCCTTGTTCATTGAACGCATCGACGCGATGAACCTACCCGGGGTCGACTGTCTGACGGACTTTCAGCTTCAGGTCGAACACGTGCTCGACCTTCAGGGTCGAGAGCGAGTGCTGTTCGTCGATGCGAGTCTTACCGTTGGCGAACCGTATTCGGTCATCCGGCTTGAAGCCAGACGCGATGCGAGTTTCACCAGTCATGCCATGACTCCCCAGGCCGTGCTTCAAGCGTTCCGTGATCTAGAAAAACGAGAACCGCCCCCCGCCTGGCTGCTGTCCATCCGAGGCGAACAGTTCGAGTTGGGTGCACCGCTTTCGCCTACGGCAAACTGCCATCTTGAGCAGTCTCTGGTTTGGGCGTTAGAATGGATACCTGAACGCTAGATTAACGCTCAGATTTGTGAGAAGTATTGGAGAGCATGGGACATGGGTTTTTCCTCGATTGAAATATGTGCGGGTGCAGGGGGGCAAGCTCTTGGATTGGAGCAGGCAGGCTTTGACCATGTGAATTTGGTCGAACTGGATGCGGCTGCGTGCCAAACGCTTCAAATCAACAGAAATCATTGGCATGTTACAAAAGGTGATCTTCGTCATTTTTCAGCGGAAAAATGGAAAGGTATTGAGCTTCTGGCTGGTGGTGTACCTTGTCAGCCTTTTTCACAAGCGGGGAAGCAGCAGGGGAACGAAGATGAACGTGATCTTTTTCCTGAAGCTATTCGCTTGGTATCTGAATGTCAGCCCAAAGCTGTTATGTTGGAAAATGTCAGAGGGTTGCTCGGTTCCATGTTTGATGAATATCGAGCGAAGATAGTGGCTGATTTAAAAAAACTAGGGTATGTCGCGGAATGGCGCTTGTTGAATGCAAGTGATTTTGGTGTTCCACAGTTGCGTCCTCGTGTGGTTTTTGTGGTGTTGAAGAAAGATACGGCAGGATATTTCAACTGGCCGTCGGCCTTCACTGCTCCGCCGCCTACCGTTGGAGAAACACTCTTCACCTTGATGACAGCTAATGGATGGCGTGGAGCCAGTGCGTGGCGTGAAAGAGCGTGTAACATAGCTCCTACATTAGTGGGCGGCAGTAAAAAACATGGTGGTCCTGACTTAGGCCCTACGCGAGCTAAAAAAGCATGGGCTTCCATGGGGGTGGACGGTATGGGCATCGCCGACACCGCACCGGAAGAAGATTTTGTGGGTATGCCACGGTTGACGGTGCGTATGACGGCACGAATTCAGGGGTTTCCTGATCACTGGCAATTCAGTGGCAAAAAGACCGCAGCCTATCGTCAAATTGGCAATGCGTTCCCCCCTCCGGTTGCTTGTGCTGTGGGTACGCAAATCCAAACGGCACTTAATGCGGCGGCGAAACAACGGATTAGGCGAGCACAGTGAAGGAAAAAGGAGTGAGAGCTGGTTCACGAGGTAAGCTTCGCGCCCATTTTTTGGCAAACATTGGTCGGATCATGGATTCGGAAGAATTGCGCATGATCGCAGGCAATCAGTCAGAGTGGGCGCGTCGGATACGAGAACTTCGTACAGAAGAAGGCTATTTGATACTGACTCACAATGATCGTAGTGAATTAAAACCCGGTCAATATTTGTTAGAAACTCCGAAACCGCAGCCCGCATTTGAGCGTGCAATTTCAAAGGAAACGCGTGTCTATGTGCTTGACCGTAATGGATTTACCTGTCAAATGTGCGGAGCGGTTGCCGGTGAGCCGCATCCCTATGATTCAACGCGAAAAACCCGGTTGCATATTGGGCATACGATTGACAAGAGCAAAGGCGGTGACGACGAACCTTCCAATCTCAAAGCGATTTGTTCTGGTAACTACTCAGGTCGGCGTCAATCTCCCTCCCCTTCAAGGGGAGGGCTGGGGTGGGGATGGGGTAAAAGTTGCGCGATATTTGTAACAGATTGAATTTACTTGGATCACAATTTCCACCATCCCCCTCCCAACCTCCCCCTTGAAGGGGGAGGAGATGGGTGCTCCGATAGACCTGAGTAGTTACTTGTTCTGTTTGTAATGAAGGGGCGCAAAATGCGACATTGATTCGACCAGACTTGAAACAGTTGCTGATTCAAATTCACAGAGCTACCTCGACAGACCAGCTAGAAGTGCTGAAATGGTTGCTTGCGAAATTTTCCTCCACTTGAATGTTTTTAAAAATCCACTATGTCCGGCACTCGTTATCTCCTCGAAGTCAACCCGCATCTTCCTTCACGACTGGCTCGCCTGGACGAGCTGGCCAATAACCTTTGGTATAGCTGGGATCGACCGACGCGTACCCTGTTTGCTCGCTTGGGGCAAAAACTCTGGGGGGCCGTGGGGCATAGCCCGAAGGCTTTTCTTAAACGGATTGACCAATCCCGGCTGGATGAGGCCGCGAAGGACCCTGTGTTTTTGGGCGAGATGGCGCATGTTTTGTCCGCTTACGATACTTATCACACCGCACCGGCGCGTCATGCTCATATGGCGGAAGGTGATTTGATCGCCTATTTCTGCGCTGAATTCGGATTCCATGAGAGCTTGCCGATCTATTCGGGCGGACTGGGGATTCTGGCAGGGGATCACTGCAAAACAGCCAGCGACATGAACTTGCCTTTTGTGGGCGTGGGGCTGCTTTATCGGCAGGGATATTTTTTGCAGTCGATTGATGGCAACGGACGGCAAAGTGCGGTCTATCGCGATACCGATTTCGATGACCTGCCGATTTCTCCCGTAACGGTACCCGATGGGAAAGACTTGATCGTTTCGACACATTTCCCCGGACGTGAAGTCAAAATCAAGGTCTGGCAAGCGAAGGTAGGGCATATCACCTTATATTTGCTGGATACGGACATCGAGGGCAATAGTCCGCATGACCGGAATATTACGCACCAACTCTATGGGGGCGATAGAACCATGCGGATTGAACAAGAAATTGTTCTGGGCATGGGGGGCGTTCGGGCGATTGAAGCCTTGGGATTGAAGCCGACGGTGTGGCATATCAACGAGGGCCATGCGGCTTTTCTCATCCTGGAACGTATGCGCCAAAGGGTGCAGGGGCGTTCAGGGTGCAAGGGCATCGATTTGGGCGCGGCGTTGGAAGCGGTGGCGTCTAACACGGTATTCACCACGCATACGGCGGTCCCTGCGGGGCACGACCATTTTTCGCAGGAGATGGTTCGACATTATTTTGAAAGTTGCTGCCATGACATGGGATGCGACATCAATGCATTGATTGAACTGGGGCGCACGCCGGGTTCTACGGATTTCAACATGACGGCCTTGGCGATTCGCGGTTCTCGCCATCAAAACGGGGTGTCGCGGATTCATGGAGATGTTTCTTCCGGTATCTGTGCGCATCTTTGGCCGCAGATCGATGCGGAAGAAAACCCCATCGACCATGTGACCAACGGCGTGCATGTGCCCACCTTTCTCTCCGATCTCTGGCACGACACATTTGACCGTCAGTTGGGGGCGGGATGGATTCAACGATTGACGGACGCGCCCTGTTGGAAGGGCATCCACACGATCCCCGACCATATGTTCTGGAGCGTGCGTCAATCCATGAAGGCGCAGATGTTGCATCTGGTTCGTCATCGCGTGGGGCATCAACACGCTCGCAACCGAGGCTCCCAAGCGCACTTAGATCGAATGCTTCGATTGGCTGATCCTGAAAACCCGAATGTGCTGACAATCGGATTTGCCAGACGCTTCGCCACTTACAAGCGCGCGGCCCTGCTCTTCCATGATCTGACGTGGCTAAAGGCCATCATCGCTGACTCGAAACGTCCGGTGCTTTTCATTTTTGCGGGCAAAGCGCATCCGGCGGATGAACCCGGGCAGGCCTTGATCCGGCGCATCAGCGAAGTCGCGGCCATGCCGGAATTTGAAGGACATATTCTCATGGTCGAAGGCTACGATCTGCGTCTGGCGCGTCGCCTAGTGTCCGGGGTGGATGTCTGGCTCAATAATCCTGTGTATCCGCTCGAAGCCTCTGGCACGTCTGGCATGAAGGCGGCTATCAATGGCGTGCTCAATCTTTCTGTATTAGACGGCTGGTGGGGTGAAGGTTATCAGGCAGCGGAGGCAGGGGCAGGAGGCCAAGCGGCTAACGGCTGGGCGATCAAGCCAACCTCTTCTGTCTATGATGAACAGGTCGATGAGAAACAACGGGATGCCGAGGAGGCGCGCTCGCTCTACGAAACATTGCAGGATCAGGTCGTACCGATGTATTACGACCGTGGGCCGATGGGATATTCACCCCATTGGGTGGCCATGTCGAAACAATCCATCGCCACCATTACGCCAGAATTTACGTCGATGCGTATGGTAGGGGAATATGTCGAGAAGTTTTATCACTCGGCGGCGCATCAATGGGCGCGGTTGAGTGCCAACGACTTTGAGGCCGCACAAGAACTGGCGACCTGGAAGGCGCGGGTGCATTCGGCCTGGCAGCATGTGTTCATCCGGCGAACGGCGGAGCCTCCTCGGCGGATCCCCTACGGAAACGAGATTCATTTTGAAGTGATCTTGAGACTGGATGGGTTGCAACCGGAAGACATACGCGTCGAAATGTTGTTTGGTCGTCCCGAGTCCAAGCCCACGTCCGGCGCACCTCGCAGTATTCCTCTTATCCATCAGTCGCATGTGGGGAACGGAGAACATATCTTCGCCATTGACCTCACCCCGGAGGTGTGCGGAAAAATCGAATATCGAATTCGTGCCTATCCGCATCACGAACTGCTAACGCATCCTTTTGAAATGGGCATGATGGTATGGCTGTGAACATAGGAACTCTCCATAAAACCATCCGTTCTAACGGACCAGCATTGGGTTACTACACGAGTTAGGAAGAAAAACGAAGAAGAGCCAAAACGTCAAAAACTTGGTATTAGGTTATATAAGAAAATCCAGGTAACTACTCAGGTCCGGTCGGAACA
>JAUYFZ010000048.1 GCA_030689585.1 Rhodocyclaceae bacterium
AAAGAGGAATACCGCGGCGGCTTGACCTACTTTAAGTTCGACCGAAAGGAAGTTCCCATCGACGTGAATAAATCATTCTCGCTCGAATTGCCTCCTTACAGCCAGAACAAGTCCGACGCAGGTAAAAGTCCGTCCGATGGCTGGTCGTTCACCAACTCCTTCTGCTCCGAGCGTTATGTCGGCGGTATCGAGAAGGGGCGTCCCCCGTATGAAGCCGGTTGCTCCGCTAAAGACACCGACTACATGCACGTGATCAACTGGAAAAAAGCTGCCGAACTGGTGGCCGCCGGCAAGGCCAAGAAGATCAACGGCCATGACGTGCTGATGATGGATGTGGCCATCAAGGAAGGCATCCTGTTCCTGATTCCTGAGCCGAAGAGCCCGCACGGTGTTGACGTGACCCCGGACGGCAAGTTCGTCATCGTGGCCGGCAAGCTGGATACGCACGTTTCGGTATACAGCTTTGCGAAGATCCAGGCTGCGATCAAGGCCGGTAAGTTCGAAGGCAAAGACCCCTACGGCATTCCGGTGATCGCCATGCAGGATGCACTGGAGCGTCAGGTTCAACTGGGTCTGGGTCCGTTGCACACCCAGTACGACTCCAAGTCCTGCGTAGCCTACACCTCGCTGTATGTGGATTCCCAGGTCGCCAAGTGGAACTACTGCGACGGCAAGGTGCTGGATAAGCTCTCCGTGCACTACAATATCGGCCACCTGAATACCATGGAAGGCGATTCGGTTGATCCGAAGGGCCGTTACCTGGTGGCGCTGAACAAGCTGGCGATCGACCGCTTCAACCCGGTGGGGCCGCTGCATCCGCAGAACCACCAGTTGATCGACATCGCCAACGACAAGATGCAGTTGTTGTATGACATGCCGTTGCCCCTGGGCGAGCCGCACTACATGGTGTCGATCGATGCCAAGACCCTGAAGCCGGGCGTGCGCTACAAAGTGGGTACCGACAGCCGTACCGACAAGCCGCATCCGGGCATGGTGAGAGCGGGCGAAGAGAAGACCGTGAAGAAGGGTAACAAGGTCGAGGTGTTCGGTACGCTGATCCGTTCCCACATCACGCCGGAAACCATCGAAGTGGAAGTGGGCGATGAAGTCACCATCAACCTGACCAACCTCGAGCGTGCCCAGGACGAGACCCACGGCTTCACGGTGAGCACCTATAACGTGCATGCCTCGATCGAGCCGGGCAAGACCGTGTCGGTGAAGTTCAAGGCGGACAAGGAAGGCGTGTATCCGTACTACTGCACCGAGTTCTGCTCCGCGTTGCACCTGGAAATGCAGGGCTACCTGCTGGTCAAGCCGAAGGGCTACAAGGAAGTCAAGGTGGCCGCAGCCAAGGCTGACTACACCAAGGCTGACTACGACAAGCAGGTGAAGAAGATTGCCGATACCCAGGCGATTATCGACAGCGTGGTGGGCTTCATCACCAGCCACAACTACAAGGACTTCCCTGATGTAGTGGCGATGGTCGAAGACGCAGTCGACCAGTTGGGCAAGATGCCGGCTGCCAAGGCCAAGCACGAGGAAGCAGCCAAGAAGGGCGATTGGCAGAATGCTGTCCTGTGGGCTGAGCAAGTGTGGCAGTACCAAGTGAAAACCGCCGACCTCGGTCTGCGTGCCAAGACTTACCTGGAGCAAAACGGCGCCAAGAAAGTCGGCAAATAAGCTGGCTTGACTGAGCTGTAACATCCGGGCGGGGGGCATGAAAATGCCCCCCGCCTTTTTTGACTGTAAATTACAGATACGAGATAAAAAGACATTTATATCTTTAATATATCTTGATCTGCGTCAAGAAAACGGTTAGAATTTTCGCGTTGCAAAATAGAGTTGTTATTTCGATTAGGAGTCTTAAAGTATGAAACTTTTACCAGTTGTAGCCGTCACATTGTTTACTTCATTGATCTGCGGCGCGGCCTTTGCGGGCGATGGCGCCAAGCTGTACGCGGAGAAAACCTGTATTGCCTGCCACGGCAAGGATGGCAAGAAACCGTTGATGCCCGATTACCCGAAGATCGCCGGCCAGAACGTCAAGTATATTGAAAAACAGATGCTTGACATCAAGAGCGGCGCCCGTGCCAACGGCAACAGCGCGGCCATGAAAGGCGTGATGGTTATCGTGAGTGATGCGGAGATCAAGGATCTGGCGGAGTACGTTTCCAAGATGAAACCCTGATCCGGATTTTGCAGGAGCAAGAATTGTGACTGGATTGATATAAATCAATGCGCACGAGCATGAGTATCAATTATATTTATCCCGGATTATCCATTGGAATGTTCGTGCCTGTAGGATCGCCGCCCCCGGCGCGTATGCGGCCGCAAATCGCGGCGAGGGCGCCTATCCTACATCGGTGTTTTGGCTCTAATGGATTATCTGGGTCTATCAAACAAATTGAATGATTGCCCTCGGGCTGAATCGTTTTGTAGAAATTGGAAGGAATGAGATGAAAAAAACTTTAGTATTGGCGTTGTCCCTGGCGTTAGGTTCCACGATGGTTTTTGCGGGTCCTCCGGCAGCGCATAAAGGCGGCATTGAGGGGAAAGGCTATGTGTGGAACGCCCAGGAAGGCGAGAAAAGCGAGGCCCTGAAGCTCAAGGGTGATGCCAAGCGCGGCGAGGAAGCCTATGAAGTCTGCGGCGCCTGTCACCTGCCTAGCGGAGCCGGTCGTCCCGATGGCACCTTCCCGCAGCTTGCCGGCCAGCACACCACCGTGTTGATCAAGCAGATGGCCGACATTCGCGCCGGTCTGCGCGACAACCCGACCATGTATCCGTTTGCCATGACCCTGACCGACCCGCAGGAACTCGCCGATGCGTCAGCCTACATTGAAAGGCTGTGCATCCCCGTCGATCACGGCAAGTACGAAGGGGCCGATGCCGCCATGCAGATCGCCAAGGGCAAGGAACTCTACGAGAAACAGTGCAAGGAGTGCCACGGTGCCAACGGCGAAGGCAACAAGGAGAAGTTCTATCCGGTCATCGCCGGCCAGCATTACAAGTACCTGCTGCGCCAGATGAACGAAATTCGCGACGGTCATCGCCGCAACGCCAACCCGGATATGGTGAAGGTGATCAAGCCCTACACCAACGATCAACTGGTGGCGATTTCCGCCTACCAGTCCAGCCTGAAGATGCCGGGTTCGATGTGCAAGCCTAAGGTCGGCGGCAAGAAGAAGTAAGCGGCAAACTCTGGCAGTTCAAGAAAAACTATAGAAAGCAGGGAGACCTGCTTTCTATAGCGTAATAATATAAGTTTTTCAGTGTATAAGAATATCCTTGTCAGGACATGTCAGGCGATGTCTCTGGGGTGGCTTCACGCCTGATTGGGCATGTGCCCAAATTCAACATGGTGAGTTAACACGATGAATGTCGTAAAAAATCCGAATTTACTCGTCAAAGGGCTAACGCTGGCCGCTTTGATTTTATTGATAATCTCCTATTTTACACCGATCTGGTGGGTATCGCTGACCGCGCCGAACTACCCCAAGGATGCGTTTCCGGACGGCATCCGCATCCACTTTCATTTCAACGGCGTTTTCAATGGCTGCAAGGCGGTGTCCAAGGGTAGCCGCATGGGTAGCGAGACCGTGCAGGCCGATCTGGGCGAGGACTCCGAGCGTTACAATCCCGTTCTGGATAAGAATGAAGACGTGAACAAGGATGCCAAAGGCCTGGATTGCGTTCACGAAATGAACACCATCAACCATTATGTGGGGATGTACCCGATCGATACCGGCGCCCCGGTGGAGGTTCCGCTGTCGAAGTTCTTCTTCGGCTTCTTTGCCGTGATGCTGCTGGGTTTCATGGCGACCCGGCGCAAACAGCAACTGATGATACTGGGCGCGGGTTTCACGGCGGTTACCGCGTGGATGGTGACAGACCAGATCATAATGGGCCAACTGAATGCGTTTTCTGACCACTATTATCGCGAGGCGAGTACTTTCTTCAATCAGCCCGAGATATTGGCTCGCTGGGTGGCCAATCTGAAGCTGGCGACCAAAGTGGCCATGGCGGGGCTGGTTGTGGCGATGCTGATCATCATGTTGGGGGTCTGGAAAATTCGCCAGTTTTCTCTGCTGCTGGCGCTGGTTCCTGCCTTTCTTCCGGTTTTCTTCGTGCTGGATTACGCGGGCTGGCTGTGGTTCTTCGGACATAACATGCATCCTTGGGGGGCTTTCACGGTCAAACCCTTCATGCCGACCGTGTTTGGCGAGGGCAAGGTGGCGCAGTTCAGCACCTACTCCTATCCTTATTACGGCTATGCCCTGCTGCTGTTGGCCTCTGCCGCACTATTACCGGCGATTCTGATTCGCCGCAAAATGATGCGGGAAGAACAGGCTTGAAGGGATAGAATACGCAATTCCCCGGTCTAAAAAACCGGGGAATTTTTGCATCCTTTTGAGGCATAACCCAAGAGAGTTGAGCTTGTGATTAACTGTTTGCGAATAGCTTGTGCGTGGATATTGCTGGCGGCGCCTCTTTCAGCGAGTGTTGCCGCCGAGTTTGGGAGCAGTCCCGACTTGAGCACCGCTCCCCGCGTGGATGTGGATAAACCCGTAGTACTGATACCACTCTACGAGCGCGACCCCCGCATCCATTCCTTGATCCCTTTCCAGAAGCTGGTTGATGCCACCCCCGCAGGCGGTACGCTCAAGCCCAAGCCCGGCCTCTATGCCGGGCCAGTGCTGGTGGACAAGCCCATCGTGATTGACGGCGGCGGCAAGGTCACCATCGACGGCGGCAACAAAGGGACGGTATTCGTACTGCAAGCCAATAGCTCCACGCTGCGCGGACTGCATCTTACTGGGTCCGGTTCGTCGCACGACGCTGACGACGCCTGCCTCAACGTGCGTGGCAACAACAACCTTATCGAATCCCTGGTTATCGATGATTGCCTGTTCGGCATCGACCTCAAGCAAGCCAACAATAACATTGTCCGCAGCAACAAAATCAAGTCCAAGCCAGTCGAACTGGGGGTGCGCGGGGATTCCATCCGGCTCTGGTACAGCATGAACAACCGGGTCGAATCCAATGACATTTCCGATTCGCGGGACACCGTGGTGTGGTATTCCAAAGGCAATGTGTTCTGGAAGAATAGAGCCGTCAGAAGCCGGTATTCCCTGCACTTCATGTTCGCCGGCCAGAATGTGGTGGATAGCAACTACTACTATGACAATTCGGTGGGGATTTACCTGATGTACACCGACGGCATGGTGGTGCGCAACAACGTGATCTCCCACTCCACCGGGTCGACCGGCATGGGCATCGGTTTCAAGGAAGCGAGCGGAGCGGTGGTCGAAAACAACGAGATCATCTACTGCGGCACAGGAATAAGCTCGGATCTTTCCCCTTTTGAGCCGGACTCGACGATCCGCATCGAAGGTAACCGCATTGCCTACAATGGCATCGGCGTGATGTTCAACAGCGACCGGGAAGGCAATATCTTCAAAAGGAATGTCTTTGAGGGCAACCTGACCGACGTAGCGGTGGGCGGCGCCGGTTCGTCCAAGCGCAACGAGTGGCACGGCAATTACTGGGACGACTATCAGGGATTCGACCGCAACAACAATGGCGTCGGTGACACCCCTTATAAACTCTATGCCTACGCGGATCGGTTGTGGATGGAAATTCCCCACGCCCGGTTTTTCAAGAATGCGCCGCTGATGGAAGCGCTCGATTTTCTTGAACGCTTGGCGCCCTTCTCCAACCCGGAGTTGATTCTTCAGGACGATGCGCCGATGTTTCACAAACCCGGAAAAACACGAAAGTGACGGCCGAAAAAAAACCGGCATCCCCGAACACCGGGGTGGTCAACAAGCGCAAGCTTGAAGAACGCCGCAAATTCCTGCGCTCGATCATTCTGGGCGCGGCAGTGCTGGGCATTTCCGCATTGGGCTACATCCCGGTGGCTAGTGCGTGGCGCGTGCGCATGAGACCGCCGGGCGCGCTGGAAGAGTCGAATTTTCTTTCTTCCTGCATCAAGTGCGGGCAGTGCGTCCAGGTTTGCCCGGTGCAGGCGATCAAGCTCGACGACATCGACCAGGGTTTCGGTATCGGCGTACCCTACATCGATTCGCGCAGCCAGGCCTGCGATTTCTCCTGCGACGCCGTGCAGTGCATTCTGGCTTGCCCCACCGGCTCGCTGGTTTACAAAAAACCCGATTTCATGCCGACACGCAGCGAGATGAGAGTGGCGAATCCGCCCATCCTGCTCGCCAAGGAAAAAGCCCCGAGCCCACGCTCAACCTCAAGGAACGCACCGGCCTGGCCGTCCTGGCGCGTCCGGAAAAATGCCTCGCG
>JAUYFZ010000056.1 GCA_030689585.1 Rhodocyclaceae bacterium
GCAAGGGTTTCCCTCATCAGCATCGGGCCGGTATCCAGCCCTGCCTCCATCTGCATGATCGTAATGCCCGTGGTCGTATCGCCTGCTTCAATGGCCCGCTGGATGGGGGCCGCGCCACGCCAACGGGGAAGAAGCGAGGCGTGGATGTTGAGGCAGCCGAGTTTTGGAATATCCAGAACCGCCTGCGGCAGGATCAGGCCATAGGCCGCTACAACCAGCACATCCGGTGCGGCGACGGCCAGCGGCGCGTGCGTGGCAGGGTCTTTCAGTCGTTCGGGTTGAAAAACGGGAATACCGTGATCGAGCGCGAATTGCTTGACTGGACTTGAGGATAGCTTCTGCCCCCGCCCGGCCGGACGGTCCGGCTGGGTGAGCACGAGGGGCACTTCAAAACCGGCTTCCAGAATGGCGGCTAGGGCGAATCGAGCGAATTCCGGCGTTCCGGCAAAAGCAACTCGCATTATTTTTCCCTGGATTGCTTGAGGAATTTGTTTTTGATGCGTGTCTGCTTGAGCGGTGAGAGATATTCGACGAACAGATGACCGTCCAGATGATCGATTTCATGCTGGATGCAAACGGCCAGCAATCCTTCCGCCTCAAGTTCCATGCGCTTCCCCGATAGATTGAGCGCCGCCACCTTAATGGTCGCGCTTCGCCGGACTTTTTCGCGGATGCCAGGTACGGACAAACACCCTTCCTCGTCTTCACATTCCCCCTCACGGTTGAGAATGTCGGGATTGATGAAAATCATCGGGCAAGAATGATCTTCGGAAATGTCCATCACGATGAGTCGACGGTGAACATCCACTTGGGTCGCAGCCAGCCCCACGCCCGGCGCGGCATACATCGTTTCAAGCATGTTGGCGGCCAGTTTACGCACGGCCTCATCGACGATGGAAACAGGGCTGGCGACGCGGTTTAAGCGCGGGTTGGGGTAACGAAGAATAGGTAAGAGTGCCATGTCGCGTATTATCACGGAAAATCTTTCTTATGCGACAGGCCATGACCTCTTCCGAATCCACCGCTGCTTGGATCAAATTGACCCTGATTCCCGGTATTGGTGGTGAAACGCAACGCAATCTGCTCAAGGCATTTGGTCTGCCGGATGCTGTTTTTTCAGCCGGATTCTCTGCGGTGCGGGGAGTCATCGGCACCACATTGGCCGAACGGGTTTTCCAACAAAACACCCATCCCCAAATCGAAGCCGCCCTAGCCTGGGCCGAACAACCCGGTAATCACCTACTGACTCTGGCTGATACGGACTATCCGCAGGCCCTACTGAATTCAGACGATCCGCCGATATTGCTGTATGTCAAGGGACAGGTCGCTTTGTTGAACCGTCCCGCCATCGCCATCGTGGGCGCACGTTCTGCGACACGACAAGGAGAAGAAAATGCGCGTCAGTTTGCCATCGCACTTTCAAACGCAGGATTGACCATCATCAGTGGGTTGGCCTTGGGGTGTGATGCGGCCGCTCACAAAGGGGCGTTGGAGGCGAAGGGTTCCACCATTGCCGTCATCGGCACGGGAGCGGACCGTATTTATCCGGCGGCCAATGCCGTATTGACGAGAGAAATTTCACAAACGGGGGCCCTCGTCAGCGAATTCCCGTTAGGCACCCCGGCCATTGCGTCAAATTTCCCCCGACGTAACCGCCTGATTGCCGGAATGGCGCGGGGCTGTCTGGTGGTGGAAGCGGCAGAACGCAGTGGGTCGCTGATTACGGCCCGCATGGCGGCAGAAGCCGGACGCGAAGTCTTCGCCATTCCCGGTTCCATTCATTCACCGGTAGCCCGCGGTTGTCATCAGCTCATTCGAAACGGGGCCAAACTGGTCGAAACCGCCGCAGACATTCTGGAAGAACTTCGTTGGGAATCCGTCGCCTCTCCTATCAAAATGCCCTCGGTGATGGAAGCAGACACAAACCTTGTATTGATTGCGTTGGGACGGGACCCCTGCGATCCCGATACGCTGGGACAACGGTGTGGACTTTCTGCGGCACTTCTGCTGCCCCAATTGATGACCCTGGAACTCGACGGCCGCATCGCACAATTACCCGGCGGACGAGTCCAACGGTTAAATTAACGTGAAAGACATACCCCATCCCCTCCCCAACCCTCCCCTTGAAGGGGAGGGAGTTAGTCTCCTCCCCCTTCAAGGGGGAGGCTGGGAGGGGGATGGGGTCGGTAGGTGCCCTAAGTTTCATCATGCGGGGTGGGCTTCGTGACCATGCGAGTTAGGTTCAAAGTGGAGTTTCATGCGTCGCTATCTTCATAATCGTCAGTGGCTGTTCTTCGAGAGGCCAGAAGTGCCCGTTCACGAGCCAGTTCATGCTCAATTTCCTGCTCGGTAGGCAGATAGAGCATGTATTTGGAAGCAAACAATTTCTTGCTTTCGTTGAGCACAGAATATTTTGCAATGGACTGGTTTTTCTTGGCGCACAGTTTCATGAAGTCGCTCTGATTCCGGCAGTCCTAAAAAGTCCAGCACATAGGGATTCTTGATCGCATCGGCGGGAGCTTGCAAACGATGCCCCTCACGACTTAATGCCATCACACCGGCCTTATCTCGGCTTTTCAGTAGCCGAGCAAACAAGAAAGTATGCGTCTGACGCGCCAAGTGCTTTACCTCCCACCCTTCACGTTCGGTTTCGATTTCATAAAAGAGCCGTTCATTGCGGTTTTCCACCCCCATCAAAACTTGATAATGAGACCATCCCAACCGTGGTGAGAAGCCGCGTGTCTTATCCGTGGTAGTCGCAGCCAGAGAAATATCTTCCAGCACTTCGGTCTGAGTCGGTGGGTTATTCGCCTTATTCAATTCGTCAGATCGGATCTGGCGAATCTCTGGCAGTCGGTCGCAATACACGGTGTAAAAGGTTCTGAAGTAACGTAGATTCGTGACAGAAAACCCCCGTCCATAACGTCGTTTCAGCGATTCGGACAGCTCTTCCAGTAGACGGCTTCCATAATCAGCGCGATCCTCTCCCCCTTGCAGTGCTTGCACGATTTCCCGTCCGATCAGCCAGTAGGCGATCACCATATTGCTGTTGACCGCCCGTATCACATTAGTACGCGCCTGATCGAGAATAGTGACGACACGCGCCATCAGGTCGCCGTGCGTTACAGGCTCAAGGGGACGTACGGAGGAGGGTGCGGTGATTGGCGAAGTACAGACCCTCGACAAGCTCAGGTCGAGCGGTTTGTGTTCGAAATGTCCTTCGACAAGCTCAGGACGAACGGTCTCATCATATGGGGTGGTATTAACCATGATTGTTAGTGCTCTAAGTTCAATGCGTCGGCGGCGGCTTTAACCAGCGAGTCCGTCGACGGTGGTGCAGCCGTATTGTTGAATGGTAGTGGTGGCAGCGATTCGGTAGCCGCTGTTTTCCCTGCCAGTAACTCGCCCAGTGCGCCGTTGATGATGCGTGGGGCGAGTTGTTCGTAATCGAAGGCGAGATCGAGCAGTGGACCTTCGGTGATGATCTTGTTGCGCCGTTCGATGAATCCAAGGCGGGAAAGAATGCCGAGATTGACGTTGATGCGCATCTTGCCGCCGATGGCTTGAGCGTAGTCCGATAGCAGGGTGGCCTCACTGATGC
>JAUYFZ010000070.1 GCA_030689585.1 Rhodocyclaceae bacterium
TGGCACAAATCCCAAGATTAGATCACGCACCATCTCCGGGTTTGAGAAAAGAAATTTGTAGCTGCTATCGTGTTCGTTGGACATGCTCGAAGTGTATCAGGCGAGGTGTCGTTTGAACGCAAAGCGGAGATTTCTATGTCAATGCTAAGTAGAAATGTCCGCTTTTGTCTTTCACGTCACAACAGATCTGCGGTAAATTCCGTTGTTGTTTTTGAAGTTGAAGCATTTCTATATGATGGTTTTAAAGGCCGCCCGCAGGGCTTTATCTGACGCATTCGCGGGTTTGCGAATGCGTCAGATGGCAAGCGGAGCGCGGCAGTGTTGGGTCTCATTGGCAGGTTCTATACGTGCTGTTTTAGTGTGGGTAGACGGCTCACCGACTCTTGAGGCATTCCCCGCCAAGGATGATTGACAGAAGGTTTGTGCCCTGAATGACGGCGATCCATTGCGCTGTCTATTCTGGCATTGACTCCTTTACCATCGACCACAGGAGCTTGACGTTTCGGTTTGTCCATTACGCTGTAGGTCAATTTTCGTTTCCCCCAGAGCAGTTCCATACTGCTGTCAAAGTGCTCGTGCAACATGACCTTCGCTCCCCGCAGCCCTAGTCCAGTCCCCGTGGTGGCGACTGACACCAAGCTCACGCGCTGCCCGTGAGAACTGGGTTTCAGCCTCCGGATCGGCTTCTTTGGCATTGATACGAAAGATGCTGTGCTTGTCGCTGTAGAGCACTGCTGGTGCGCCATACCTCAAAACATGGGCGTGCAGCACACTCATGTAGCCCTGCGTAGTTTCGGTCGGCATGAAGCGTAGTTGGGTCAATCGTCCGGTGGCATCATCAATGAACACGATGAGGGTGCATTTCTCGCTACGGCCTTCAAACCAGTCGTGCGGACTACCGTCGATCTGAATCATTTCGCCAAATCTGGCGCGTCGCTCACGCACCTGACGGGTGCTGATACCCATTCGCTGCGATGCTTCTTGCTGACTAATTTTGCCTTCTTTCAGAATGTCAAATATCTGCGCCCGTTTCACTTCTTTTTGACTCATGAGTTGCTCCATCGTAAGAACCCCCGCATCGTTTTTGAAAGACACGATTTACATCAAAGCGGACATTTCTACTTGGGAGAAACCGGACATTACTACTTTGCGCTAACATGTCGAAGGACATTTCGAGCGTCGTTCATGGTTCGACAAGCTCACCACGAACGGAGTTATTTCACGCTAATGACACACGGCCGATTGCTGCTCGTGAATAATGGCACAACGCGTCAAGCGGGCTTGTGTTGTTTCACGTTAACGATAGTCGTATGGTGTGTCTGCCCTGCTACGTGATGTTGCAACTCATGTAACGGTCGTCCTGGTGTTTTGTGGCCGATCCATTGGGGCAGTAACGAACCGGTCATCATGCCCACGGCTGAAATGCCCAAGCCGATGAGTTGTGGGGGAACGGGGCTGGCTTCACCGATTAACAGTTCGATCATTAACCAGGAGAGCAGGCCGCCGAAAGTTGCCATGAGGGCACCCTGCGTCGTCGCACGCTTCCACAGAATGCCTGCCAATAATGGGACGAAAGCTCCGGCTAGGGTGACTTTGTAGGCGTTTTCGACCATCTTGAAGATGGATGACTCCGTGTTGAGGGCGAATGCAAGTACTAGGCAGGTAAACCCGACCAGACAACTGCGCATGACCCATAAAAAGCGATGGTCGCCCATGTGGGGATAGAAGCCGCGCACGATATTTTCAGCAAAGGTGACGGAAGGGGCCAGCAATGTTGCCGATGAACAGCTCATGATGGCCGAGAGCACCGCGCCGAAAAACAATACCTGTGCGACGAGCGGCGTGTGCTGAAGTACCAAGGTAGGCAATACGAGCTGTGAATCTTTTTCTAGAATATCGGCGAACAGGGCAGGATCGATCAAGGTGGCCGAGTACGCGATAAACATCGGCACAAAGGTGAAGCAGAAATAAATAATAGCGCCCAGAATGGAACCCCACAGAGCAATTTTCGCGCTCTTGGCCGAGGTGATGCGCTGAAATACGTCTTGCTGGGGAATGGACCCCAGCATCATCGTGATCCAGGCACCGAGAAAAGTGATCCATTTCAGCGGATCAGGATCGGGGAAAAACTGGAGCTTGCCCGCCTCCGAAGCATGGCGGATGACCTGCGATGTGCCCCCATCAATTTTGTCACTGACGATCCAGGCAATGAACAACAACCCTCCCATTGAAACCGTCATTTGCACAAAATCCAGGATGGCGACTGAAAACATGCCGCCAAAAAAAGTATAGGTCAGCACGATGGCGGCCCCTAGGATCATGCCGGTTTCCTGACTGACCGTGCCATCCGTCACGACGAAGAAGATCAGTCCCAGTGCCTTGATCTGCGCGGCTACCCAACCCAGATAGGAAGCGACAATGCATAGGGTGGTGATGACTTCTACCGTGCGGTTGTAACGCATCCGATAGAAGTCTCCCAACGTGAGAATGTTGAGTTTGTAGAGATACTTTGAGAAGAGGATGCCCGCGAAAATCAGGCACAGCGATGATCCGAACGGATCGGCCACTACGCCCCCCAGTCCTTCTTTGACAAAGGTGGCAGAAACACCAAAAACGGCTTCGGCACCAAACCAGGTGGCAAACACCGTCGCCATCACAACCGGCAAGGGCAGACTGCGTCCTGCGACGGCAAAGTCCTTGGCACTATGAACGCGGGTTGCGGCAAATAAGCCAATACCCACGGAAACCATCAAGTAAAGAATAACGAACCAGAGAAGCATGGAATGTTAAGAAGGAGCCGGGTATTTCATCGCGTTCTTTTTGATTTTGTCACGAGCGGCGGCGATCATGTCGATTCCGCATTGATCCGACAGTTCCACCAGATAAATCAAGGTGTCTGCAATTTCATCGCGCACTTCGCCTCGTTTTTCCTCTGAAAGATTCAAACTTTCTTCCGGGGTGAGCCATTGAAAATGTTCAACGAGTTCAGCCGCTTCGACGATCATGGCCATCGCCAGATTTTTTGGCGTGTGATAAGCCTGCCAGTGCCGCGCTGCTGCAAAGTCGCGCAGCGCATTTCGCAAGGTGATGAGGTCAGTTACCACGAAAATTTCAACGGACCGGGTAGCTCAATACCATCCAGCGTATTTTTGATGAGCAATCCCAAATCCGTATCGCCTTCCATCAACAGACGGCGAGCGAAAAACAGGGTATCGGGGTCTTCCTCGCGGGTGAGGAGCGCGATGAAATCGCGGCTTCTGGCTGAAATGGTCAGATCCGGTTTTGCCGCATCAAAAATCGGCCTGAATCCTCGTGTTCCATAGGCAAACCGGAGCGTCATGCCCGCATCGGTCACGCGAATGCAAAAACGTTTGTTGAGGAGGGGTTCCAAAAGATGACGCGGAATCATGCGCCCCAGGGCCAAGTTCAATGCGGCGATCAATGCCAACGTGGGCGGCAGTTGCGGCAATCGTGCGCCGAGTTGCGCCACGGGGGCGGGAAGGATGAAGTGGGGTAGTTTGAACGTCATGGGGTTATCCATTCTAGGCCGGGTTGACCGTGCCAAAAACCGTTGCAGAAGTCGCCCTGCAAGTCGGCGTGAATTCCTGCGATCCGATGCCGAAAGGCCGTGACGATATTTTTCGTGCCTTCCTTATTCGGATCGATACGCAAAATATCGACCCCCGCCGTCGTTAATTCGGTCAGGTCGTTCAGCAGGTTATAAGTTTTAGCCGATTGTGTCTGAATGCCGTTCAAAACAAGGAAAGGTTGTCCTTCGCTTGTTTTCAATAACAAACCTTCTGGGGATTCAATACATTTGAATTCGCAGGCATCCTTTTGCAGGTTGAACCGACGCGCCGTGAAGCAACGAGCGGAATAGGCCAATGGCAAGCGACCAAAGGCGAACAGTTCGGTTTCCAGCCCCTTATTTCCCGCGCACAGGCCCGCCCATGTTGTTCGGCTGGCTTCCGGCGGCAAGACCCAGCGCGTAGCACCGGCATCGGCGAGTAATCGCAAGGTTTCCGGGTTGAATACATTGAGCGTCGGACCCGCTACAAAAGGCAATTTCGCTTCCGCAAGTAAGCGCACCGCCCCCATTTCGTTCGCTTCGACCTTGAAGACTTCATTGCCGACTTCCCGTCGCAATGCCTTGAGATCAGATTCTGATTCCACGAGAGTCAGCGTAGAGAGAACGACTTCTTTCCCCGCTTGTGCCAGACGATGACCGACGGCCATCCAGTCCTCGAATTTGAGTTCGTGACGGCGTGAACAAACGGTTTCGCCCAGATAGACAATGTCGACGGGCATGTCGGCCACCGTTTCGTAAAAGTCGAGAGTGACCTGTTTCGGCCAATAATATTGAAGGGGGCCTAGGGAAAGTTTCATGGTAAGCACTTAGGTCTGTCGG